>JAXINY010000048.1:0-898 GCA_034190525.1 Asbonarchaeaceae archaeon (SeqCode)
TATCCCGTCCGATGTCCGCGACAGTCTCGCACTCGACTACGAGGACACGGTGCGGGTGGCGCTGCGGGCGGTCGAGGTGGAAACCTTCTCGGTCGACGGTCCGGGGGAAGCCCGGGAGCGTCTGGCCGAGCTCTCCAACGTGCGCTCGTTCGCATACAGCGGCGGCGAGCTCCGGGTGATGCGCGATGCAGGGTGACTGCTTTAAGCCCGGCCGGTGCGTTCACCCGTGGCTTCTACGACACCATCACGGACGGCGACTACGCGCCGCCGGAGGAACAGCTCATCTCCGGTGTGCCGGTGTACCGGGCGGACGAGCCGGGACTCGTCGGGGCGACAGGCGACCTCGCCGACAACGCCGCCACGGGAATCTGCGCCTTCACCCCGTCGATGACCGCCGGCATCCAGAGCGGGGAGAACCCGGTCACCGGCGCATCGATGGACACGTACGCGGATGTCCGCCGGCTCATGTACCGCGACCTTCCCGAGCTCTCCCAGGTCGCCGACCAGTTCGGATGCACAGGGATAGACGGGGCCATCGCGGTCGTGCTGGAGGACGAGGAATGGACCGCGCGGACCTGCCGGATGCTCGACCGGGCGGGCATCGACACCACGCCGGACCAGGTGCAGACGGACATCCGCGACCTCTACGGCCGGCTCGTCGACACGTTCGAGACCTACGCCAACGACGTCCTCGGCAACGAGGCCGCGGTCGATCCCATCTACACGTCCGACGCCACGGAAGCGATCGACGACCGGCTCTGGGCCGCGGCGCGTCAGGTGGGGGAACCGCTTCCGCGCGACAGGAGCGCGGTGGACGACAGCGAACGGTACCGGCAACGCATCAACATGTACTTCACACCGTTCTGGCTCGACCTCGTGGAGCAGCGGCTCGGCCTGT
>JAXINY010000048.1:908-3368 GCA_034190525.1 Asbonarchaeaceae archaeon (SeqCode)
ACCGGTGCGGTTCCTCGACGAGCTGCTGGCGGACGTGGGCGGTGACGGCAACATCTTCGCCGCCGCCCAGCGGGACTACTTCACCGCCGATGACCGCGAGTACGAGATCGGTTTCGTCGCCCCGCAGCTCGACCTCGCGGGTGAAAGCGACGATCTGGCCGAGGATGCCTGCGATGCCATCTACGCCGCGGAGCCACAGATCGACCGGCTGTACCGGGGCCGCGCCCGCACCGACCCCTTCCGCGGCAACCCGGTCGTGCGAACCCTGACCGCGTTCCCGCAGCGCCAGGAGGCGATGGCGCGGCTGGCCGCATGGCGCTCCATCGCCGACGGTCAGAAGCGAGAGGCATGGCCCGAGGATGCGGCGCAGCAGGGCTTCCAGGGGCGGGCGATGGGGGACTACTTCGATGTCCGGCGCGCAGAGCTTGCCGAGCGCCTCGGCGCCGGCGACCGGACGGTGTTCGACCAGGCGTTCGAGGCGGTGCAAACAGACATCGCGACCGTGATGGAGGCCGCACGATGAACCTTGCCGGGGACACCATCGGCGACATCTGGAGCGGCATCGCCGTCCTCGCCGGTGGGGGTGGCGGCCACCCCGGTGCTGCCCGCCGTGACCTGGCGACCGCGGTCTCGCTCCCTGTCGACGTGACCGCCCTCTCGGGCCTTCCGGATGACGCCACCGTTGTTACTGCGTTCGGCGTCGGGAGCGTCGGCACCGGAGAGGATGAACGGCGCGATGCACTCCGGCATGCGCTGGACGCGTTCCAGGACCGGTGCGGCATCTCCCCGGACGCGGTGATGCCCGTCGAGGTCGGTGCCGGCACCGTCGCCGGGGCCGCCATCGCCGCCGACGTCCTCGATGTTCCCCTCGTCGACGCGGACCACGTCGGGTTGCGGTGCGCGCCGGACATCCAGTGCGAGACCATCACCCTCGCCGGCCTTGACCGCACCCCGCTCGTCGCCGCGACCGCAGCGGAGACCGAGACGATCAGTGCCGCTGAGGATCCCGCCGATATCGAGGACCGGCTCCGCGATCTCGCCAGCGAACGGACGTGGTACGTCCTCGGCTACCCGCTCACCGCCGCCCAGCTGCGCGACGCCGTCGAGACAGGGTGGACCGGTCGGGCGTACCGGATCGGACGGGCGCTCAGACGGGGCACCCTTGACGGCATCGACGGCGTCACCGTCCTCGCCCGCGGCCGTCTGGCCACCGTCGACCTGCAGGAAGCGGACGGGTTCACTGTCGGCAGGATACGCGTCGCCGCGGACGGCCGGTACGACGTCTACGTCAAGAACGAGAACATCTTCGTGGAGCGGGACGGCGACCGCGTCGCCACCGCACCGGCCACCATCACACTCATCGACACGGAGCAGGGTGAGGCGGTGTACAACGGGGCGCCGCCCGCCGTGGGAACCCCCGTCACGCTCCTGGAGATCGCTCCGGCGCCGCTGTGGGACACGGCGGCGGGGCGGGAGCTGTTCGCCCCGGAGGCCCTCGGATTCGCGGTCGAGCCGGACGCGGTCCGGTACAAAGATATAACAAGGTGGGAGCGATGACTGCATCCATGACCGAGTTCCAGCGGCTCAAGGGCTTCCGCGAGTTCCTGCCGGGGGAGATGGCGGCGCGCCGCGAGGTGTTCGACCGCATCGAGCAGGTCGCGCGCCGGTACGGGTTCCGGCAGATCGACACCCCGTCGCTGGAATCGACCGACCTGTACCGCGTGAAGTCCGGCGACGAGCTTCTGGAGCAGACGTTCAGCTTCGAGGACCAGGGCGGGCGGGAGGTCACCCTCCTGCCCGAGATGACGCCGACCCGCGCCCGCCTCGTCGCGGAGCGGAGGGACCTGTCGCTCCCGGTGAAGTGGTACGACCAGACCAAGCGGTGGCGGTACGAGGCCCCGCAGAAAGGGCGGCTGCGCGAGTTCTACCAGATGGACATGGATATCTTCGGCGCGGACTCGGTGCAGGCCGACGCGGAGATCCTCGCCGTCGCCGTGGACGTGTTCGACGCCCTCGACGTGCTGGACGCGGTGACGGTGCTGCTGAACGACCGCCGGGTGCTCGACGCGGTGCTGGAGAGCCACGGCATCGACGCGACCGACGCGGTCCTCGATATCATCGATGACAAGGAGAAGCTCGAGACGGACGAGTTCCGGGCGGAGCTGGAGGACGCCGGGCTCTCCGACGAACAGGCGGTGAACGTGGACGAGCTGACCGGTGTCAGCGGCCCCATCGCCGAGGTCATCGACGAGGTCGACGAGCTCGTGCCGGACGACGATGCCGCGCAGGACGCCGTTGACAGGATGCGCGACCTCGTCGCGGCGCTGGAGCAGTACGGTGTGGTCGACACCATCGAGTGGGACCTGTCCATCGTCCGCGGCCTCGACTACTACACGGGGCTCGTCTTCGAGGTGTTCGACACCGAAGGCGAGCTCCGGGCGGTGTGCGGCGGCGGCCGGT
>JAXINY010000026.1:0-3331 GCA_034190525.1 Asbonarchaeaceae archaeon (SeqCode)
GTGGAGGACTACGGCATCGAGGTGGAGGAGAAGGACTTCACCGACCGGCTGGAGAACATGTACGACAGCCTGAAGAGCTACGTGAACGGGGGGAGCGACGCGCTCACCTTCTCGCGGCTGGTGGAGCAGGAGGAGAACCGGGCGAAAATCGAGCAGTTCGTCAACCTGATGCACCTGGAGACCGAGGAGCGCGTCCGCTGCCGGCAGGAGGAGTGGCTCGGCGAGATCGAGATCGAGATCCTGGAGCAGGAGAACAACTGAGGTGATAGTAAGTGCAGCAAAGAGGCATTCGAGCGAGTGAAACGAGCGACTCGGCGAAATCGGACGATTTCGCTCGATCGAGTGAAATCTCCGATTTCACGAGGAATGGAACCGTGATGACCTTCAAGTGGGAGGGCGCCTCTTAAGATGGACGAGAAGAAGGCACTCGCGGAAGCAGCGCTGTACCTCGCCGAGGACCCGCTGACGACCGACGAGCTGGCGGACGTGATGAACCTCGGGTCGAAGGGGTTCGTGCAGGACGTGATCGACGAGCTGCAGGAGGAGCTGGAGGCCGAGTCCCGCGGCCTGGAGCTGGTGGAGAGCGACGCCGGGTACGAGCTGGTGGTGAAGTCCGACCACCTCGACCAGGTGGAGCACCTGGCGCCGCACCGCGACCTGAACGACGCCGAGCTCCGCACCCTCGCCCTGGTGGCGTACAACGCCCCGGTGAAGCAGAGTGACGTGGTCGAGGTGCGGGGGAACCGCGCCTACTCCCACGTCAAGGAGCTGCAGAAGCGCGGGTTCCTCGCCGCCGAGGAGGAGGGGCGGACCAAGGAGCTGGACGTGACCGACCACTTCCTCGACTACTTCGACCTGGACGCCGCGGACGAGTTCGCGGCGGCCGAGCCGGACGAGGATGACGGGAATTTATAACGCCGCAGCCCCCACAGCTGTTGCATGGGCTGGCACGCCGTCGAGAACGTTGACGACGCATACGAGTCCGCCGTCGACTTCCTCACACCGGTCGAGCCGTGGACGTGGGCGCGGCTCGCGGTCGTCACCCTCTTCATCGGCGGGTTCAACATGGGCGGGCTGTGGAACCTCGCGAGCTTCCCGTCCGGCACCCCGTCAACGTCCACGGGCACGGGCAGCGTCCCGACCGCGGGCGCGACCGCGCTGCCGGACGCCGTCACCGGGATGGCGGCCGCGGCACCGGTGACATCGAACATAATCGGCCTCGTCGCCGTGCTCGTCGGCCTCCTCGTCCTCGGGTTCGTGGTGGCGAGCAGCGTGTTCGAGTTCGTGATGTTCCGCAGCCTCCGCGAGGAGGATGTGCAGCTGCGGCGGTACTTCGGCGCCGAGCTGGGGAACGGGCTGCGATACCTCGGGTTCCGCGTCGCCTACATCGCCAGCCTCGTCGCCATCCTCGCCGGCATCGGCGGCGCGTTCGCCCTCGACCCGGTGGCGGGTGCGGCCGCAGCGGTGGTCGGCATCCCCGCGGGCGTCCTCATCGTGCTCGCGTCCGGCCTGGTGCACGATCTGGTGCTCCCGCGGATGCTGGCGGAGGAGGAAGGACTGGTGGCGGCGGGCCGCACGGTGTGGCAGGCGGTCCGGGCCGCTTGGCGGGAGGTCGCGGTCTACCTGCTCGCCCGGCTGGTGCTGGGTGTCGCCGTCGGCATCGTCGCCGGCATCGTCGTCCTGCTCACGGGACTGGCGCTCGCCATCATCGTCGGCATCCCTGCACTCCTCCTGTCAGAGATCAGCGGCGTGCTCGGCGTCCTCGCCGGGGCGGTGGGTGTGGTCGCGTTCATCGCGGCGGCGCTGCTCGTGCAGGTGCCGGTGAAGACGTTCATGTACTACTACTTCCTCCACATGCACGACGACATCGTGGCGTAGCCGCGGCGTGACCAACACTTGTAAACCTCGTGCGCCACCGCTCCTCCATGACCAAGTCCGAGATATCGTCGGCGGACCTCGTCGCCCTGGAGCAGGAGCTCCAGGTGCTTGAGGGGGCGCGCATCGACAAGTTCTACCAGCGCGGCGACGAGCTCATCGTCCACATCTACAAGCCCGGCGACCAGAAGTACCGGCTGCTGCTGGCGCCGGGGAAGGCGTTCCTGACCCGGTACAAGCGGGAGATGCCGCAGAAGCCGCCCGGGTTCTGCATGTTCCTCCGGAACCAGCTCGGCGGCGCCACCATCCGCCGCGTGGAGCAGTACGACTTCGACCGCATCCTCCAGCTCCACACCGACGAGCATGTGCTCCACGTGGAGCTGTTCGGGGAGGGGAACGCAGTCCTTGTGGACAAGGGCGGTGAGATCCAGGCGTCGATGCGGAGCGGCGACTTCAACGGCCGGGACATCTACACCGGCGAGGACTACGCCCCGCCCGAGCCATCGACCCCGCCGTCCGATGTCGACGCCGACTTCCTCCGGGAGGAGCCGGACGAGGACGTGGTCGTGGTGCTGGCGCGGGACGCCGGGCTCGGCGGGGCGTACGCGGAGGAGGTGTGTGCACGGGCGGGCGTGGACAAGAACACCGCGGTCGAGGAGCTGTCCGACGCCGCGCTCGGGCAGGTGGTCGACGCGCTGCACGACCTGTTCGCCGCACTCGACAGCGGCGAGCTGGCGCCGCAGGTGTACAGCGCGGCGGAGGACGGGGAGCAGATGCCGGTCGCCGCCACCCCTGTCCCGTTCGAGACCTACAGCGACGCGGACGCGGAGGGGTTCGACAGCTTCTCCGCCGCGCTCGACACCTACTTCACCGAGCGGGAGAAGGCGGAGGAGCGGCGGAAGCGGCGGCAGCAGTACGAGGAGGAGAAGGCGGACCTGGAGCACCGGCTGGAGCAGCAGGAGCGGAAGCTCGAAGGGTTGCAGCAGGCGGCGGAGGAGAACCAGGCGAAGGCCGAGCTCATCTACGAGCACTACCGCCTGGTGGAGGACGTGCTGGAGAGCATCCGGGCGGCGCGGGAGCAGCATCCCGACGAGGAGATACGGGAGCGGCTGGAGAGCGAGCAGGCGGAAGGGGTGCCGGAGGCGGAGGCCATCGAGCGCCTCGACTTCGACAACAACGAGGTCGTGGTGGACATCGGACGTGAGGTGCGGCTGGAGATCGACACGTCCGTGGAGAAGAACGCCGAGTACTACTACGAGAAGGCGAGCGATGCCGAGGACAAGCTGCCCGGGCTGAAGGCGTCACTGGAGGAGACGCGGCAGCAGCTGGCGGAGCTGGAGCCGGAGGACGTGGACGTGGAGGACGCGTTCGAGGACAAGGAGGAGAAGCAGCGGGAGAAGAAGTGGTACGAGAAGTTCCGGTGGTTCTACTCCAGCGACGGCTACCTGGTCATCGG
>JAXINY010000015.1:0-3271 GCA_034190525.1 Asbonarchaeaceae archaeon (SeqCode)
GCGTTCATCCGCGCCTACCGGGTGAAACGGGGGTTGCAGGACACGTCGCGGCCGGGCGGCTTCATCAAGGACCACATCTACTTCCAGGGGTACCGCCGCCTGGAACAGGAGCCGGGACTGGCCGCGGACCTGTACGCGGGGAAGCTCGGGTTCGACGACGTCGGCCTGGTGGACGCGGCGCCGCGCATCACGAGGGAGAGGCATCTGGCGGCGTGCGAGCGGGTGGCGGAGCGTTTGCTGGCCTGACCCGCGCATCTTTTTAAACGAGGAGCGGGGTTGCTGGGGTATGGACACGCGGCAGGTGGCGGCCGGCCTCGTTCTTGCCGGGATGCTCGCAGCGCTCGGCGGGGCAGCGGCCGCGGCACCGGGCGACATGCGGCAGGTCCGGATCGGCAGCGAGGAGACCGTGACCGCGACCGTGTCCAACCCGCTCGCGGTGCCGGACGTGCTCCGCGTCGAGTTCAACGGGGACGCGGTGGCGCACGGCATCATCGACGTCGGGCTCCCCGGCGACCGGGAACGGGTCGACTGCATCCCTGCGGAGAACGCGTGCGAGGTCTCCCTCCGGCCGGGCGAGGAGCGGAACATCGATTTCACCCTCGTGGGCCGCGACGGAGGCGAGGACAGGTTCATGGTCACGGTGTCGTCGGACACGACGGGGAAGCGGTCGGAGGCGACCATCCCTGTCCGGGTGCGGCCGGCGCGCAGGACGACGGGGATGATGGCGTTCTTCGACTGGCTGTTCCGGTGACTTAAAGCTCGGACGCGGTGTCTGCGCCATGGCGGCGACGAAGCTGCTGCTGGATGCGAACTTCCTCGTGCTCCCGTTCCAGGAGTCCGTGGACATCTTCTCGGAGTTCGAGCGCGTCGTCGGCCGGCACGAGCTGTACACGCTGAACCGGACGTACAACGAGGCGCTGGATCTCGAGGACGGGCAGTACCGGCAGCAGGTGGAGCGGCTGGTGGAGGAGCACGGGATCGAGGTCGTCTCCCGTGCCTCGGAGAAGGCAGTGGACGACCTGCTGGTGGAGCTGGCCGGGGAGTACGTCGTCTGCACCAACGACGGGGCGGTGCGGGCGGAGCTGCGGGAGCGGGACCTGCCGCACATCTACCTGCGGCAGCGCAGCCACCTGGAGGCGGAGAACCTCCGACCGTCGGCTTTTTAAAACTATGAGAGGAGGAGGATTACAGCCTTCTGGAGGCTGGAAGCGGACAAAATCGGTGGAACAAGGATGAACGACGACTGGCGCGACCTGCCGACCGGCCCGGACGTCCCGGAGGTCGTCTGGGCGATGGTCGAGATCCCGAAGGGCAGCAGGAACAAGTATGAATACTCGAAGGAGATGGGGCGCTACGTCCTCGACCGGGTGCTGCACTCGCCGATGCACTACCCCGGCGAGTACGGGTTCATCCCGCAGACGCTGTACGACGACGGCGACCCGATGGACATCATCGTGTTGATGAAGGAGGAGACCTTCCCGGGCTGCGCCATCGAGGCACGGCCGGTCGCGCTGATGCGGATGATGGACGACGGGGAGAAGGACGACAAGGTGCTCGCGGTGCCGGCCGAGGATCCGGCGTTCGACGACATCCAGGGGAAGGACGACGTCGAGGACCACGTGCTGAAGGAGATCGCGCACTTCTTCGAGACGTACAAGGACCTGGAGGAGGGGAAGGAGGTCTCGGTCAACGGGTGGGACGGACGTGAAACAGCTATCGACGCGGTCGAGCACTCGGTCGACCTGTACGAGCGGAGGGAGGGGTAGATGTTCTACGAGGTCACGTTCAGCGACAAGGTGAAGGTCCCGCCGCAGCTGCTCGGCGCGGACGTCGAGGAGTCGGTGCGGGAGAGCCTGCGGAAGGAGTACGAGGGCACCATCCGGGAGGACCTCGGCTCCATCGTCTCCATCCTCTCCATCGAGGACATCGGGGAGGGCGAGATCAACCCCGAGGACGCGGGCGCGTACTACCCCGTGACCTGCGAGGCCATCACCTACCTGCCGGAGCTGCACGAGGTGGTGCTCGGCGAGGTCGCGGAGATAACCGAGTTCGGCGCGTTCGTGTCGCTCGGCCCGCTCGAGGCGCTGTGCCACGTGTCGCAGATCATGGACGACTACGTCTCCTACAACGAGGAGCAGAACACGCTGTCCGGCGAGGACGGCGACCGCGTGCTGCAGGAGGGTGACGTGGTGAAGGCACGCATCACGGCGGTCAGCCTGGACGAGGGCGGCGACCACAAGGTCAACCTGACGATGCGGCAGCCCGGCCTCGGGAAGCTGGAGTGGATCGAGGAGGATGTCGAGGAGGCGGAGGCCGAAGATGAAGATGGAGGTGGCAACTAGCGATGGCTGACCGGGCCTGTACGAACTGCAAGCGCATCATGGAGAGCGGCAGCGAGTGCGAGATATGCAAGAACGACGAGCTCACCACGAGCTGGCGCGGTCTCGTGGTCATCTACGACCCGGAGGACTCGGAGATCGCGGAGGAGCTCGGTGTCAACACCCCTGGAAAGTACGCGGTGCAGGTGAACGTGTAGGATGGAGCTGGAGATAACGGACCGGGAGGAGCAGCCGCTGATGGACCGGGAGGAGCTGTCCATCGAGATCTCCCACGCCGGGGAGCCGACGCCGAGCGCGGACGACGTCCGCAGCCAGGTCGCGGCGGAGCTCGACCTCGACCCGCTGACCGTCGAGATCACCGCCATCCGGTCCGCGTCCGGCCTGTCCACGTCCCGCGGCACGGTCCGCGTCCACGAGGAGCCGGTGCACGACGAGCTCCCGGACGACGGCGAGGAAGAAGACGCGAGTGAAGACGACGAAGTGGAGGAGGCTGACACGCCGGAGACGGACGAAGACGACGAGCGGGAGGCAGGAGATGATAGCGAGGAGGCAGAGGACGACAGGACCGGCGAGGCAGACGAGGAGGCGGAAGAGGATGAATCCGACGATGAGGAAGAAGACGAGACGGTGGATGAAGGCGATGAGCAGGAGGGTGATGCGTGATGGCGAAGCACGAAGCGGTCGCGGTGTACGAGAAGTACGACGGGGACGGGCAGACCGAGCAGCCGACGTGCCCGCGGTGCGGCGCCTTCCTGGCGCAGCACGACGACCGGAAGACGTGCGGCAGCTGCGGGTTCTCGGAGATAGAGAAGTAAGCCTTTAATCGTTCTCCTCCACAGACGCGTGTATGCGCTGCCTCGGCATCGAATCCACGGCCCACACCATCGGCGCCGGCATCGCCACGGACGACGGCGACATCCTGGCGAACGCGA
>JAXINY010000034.1:0-3210 GCA_034190525.1 Asbonarchaeaceae archaeon (SeqCode)
CGGAGTAGATGGTGATGCCGCGCTCCTGCTCCTGGTCGTCGTAGTCCATGAACAGCTGCTCGCCGGCGAGCTGGTCGGATATCTTCCCCGCCCGCGCGAGCAGCGAGTCGGACAGCGTCGTCTTCCCGTGGTCGATGTGCGCCACGATCCCCATGTTCCGGATCTGCTCAGGGTTCCCGATGACCTCCTGTATCGCCTCTACTTCCTTGTCCGCCACGTCTCGACACCTAGAATACTCCCTGACGGGTCTTACAAGTTTTAAATAACTGTCTCGCCCCTGGCGCCGCCCCACTACACCGACAGCAGCACCACGCCCGCGACGATGCCGGCGATGCCCAGCCACTGGTTCCCGTCCAGCGGCTCGTCCAGGAACAGGCGGGCGAGCACGACAGTGACCACGGGGAACGCCGCGGCGACCGGGGCGACGAGCGCGGCGTCGAAGTCCACCAGGCCGACGCCGAGCGCGACGTACGCGACCGCCTCGAACACCCCGATGAGGAGGATTGACCGGAGCGCGTCAGGCGGCGACAGCGACCGGTCCGAGACGAGGCCGTACCCCAGCATCGCGGCGAGCACGACCGTGAGCAGGCCGGCGATGGACGGCAGCCAGCCGACCCGTCCGACCGCGACGTCGACGATGGCGAAGCTGACACCCCATGCGAGGAGGGACACCGCGCCGTACTCGATGCCGACCTCATAGTTCCGCCACTGCAACCCCGCCAGGTCGTGCCGGCGGAACGACGCCAGCACCGTCCCCGCCACGACCGTCGCGACCGCCGCGGCCTGCACACCGCTCAGCACCTGTCCGAGGACCGCGACCCCGACGATGGCGCTGACCGCGCCCCAGCCGGATGCGACCGGGCTGACGATGGACAGCTTCCCCACCTGGATGCCGTGGTAGAACGCGAGGTACGCGGCCACCGCGAGGAGCCCGGCCGCGGCGATGAGCAGCGCGCTGTCCCGTCCCATGGACAGTGACGGCCGCCGCGCGACCACCACCGCCCCGATGAGGCCGGCGCTGACCGCCTTGCTCCACAGCACCGTGTCGAACACGTCGGCGTCGCGCGTCGCCCGCTCCACGAAGAAGTCCGCGAGGCCGTACCCGAGCATCGCGACGATGCCGAGCAGCACACCGGGGGAGAGCGTCATGCGTTCCGCGGGGAGATGGTGCTACAAAAAGCTGTCGATGCCGGCGCTACCGCGCGCCCTCTGCCTCCTTCTCGCGCCGCTCCTTCTCCCGGACCGCCCGCACCGAGGAGTCGTTCTCGTACGCGCCGATGATCTCCTCGGCGAGCGCGTCCGCGGCGTCGCCGCTCTCGGCGAGCCGGTCCTCGTATGCGCCCTGCACCAGCATCCGGACCGCGAGGTCGACCCGACGCTGCGGGGAGACGATGACCGCCTTCCGCGCCATCACGCCGCCGCGCTGGTAGGACACGACCTCCTCGGTCGGCGACGAGTTCTCGATGGCGGTGACGAGCACCTGCACCGGGTTCTCGTCGGTCTCCTCCTCGATGCGCTCGAACGCGTCCTCGAGCAGCGTCCACAGCTTCTCGGACTTGCCGACGTTGTGGCCGGACGTCACCTTGTGCTTCTTCCCCTTGTGCCCGGCGACGTACATCCGGTTCAGCAGCCGCTCCACGATCTGGACGTCGCCGCGGTAGAACTGCTGGTCCGAGTGCCGCCCCTTCGACCGGGGCGCCATGATGTTCTCGGTATTGATATACCTGCGCAGCCCGTCGTCGTGGACCTCCGCGTCCTCCGCGTCCCACCGGTCGAACAGCTGTATGTCGCTCATCCTCGTTTACCTCGTCGGCTTCTCCTTGTTCCCGGCCACGAGCTCCTCGAGCGACACGCCGTTCACCTTGACGACCTGGTACCGCACCGTCGGGAGGTCGCCCTTCGGCCCCCCGGTCGCGCCGCCGATGCCCTCGACCACGACCTCGTCGTGCTCGTCGATGTGCTCGATCGCCTCGTCGCCCGGCACGAACGCTGTCAATTGTTTCCCGTTTTTGAGAATCTGTACACGCACGCACTTCCGCAGCGCGGAGTTCGGCTGCTTCGCCTCGATGACACGCTTCTCGAGGACGATGCCGCGGCCCTGCGGCGACCCCTCCAGCGGATCGGCCTTCTCCTTCAGGTTCAGCATCCGCCGCTTGTAGTCCTTGTCGTTCCAGCGGTACTGCTGCCGTTTCTTCCGCAGCTTCCGCGCGCTGTACAGTCCCATGCGTACCACAGACCCCGAGATTTAGTTTTATAAAGAAGTTGTCTCGGAAGACTGGCTGCTGTCAGGCGGAGGCTCAGAACCGCGTATAGGGTGCGATGAGCTTGACGCGCGTCCCCATCCCGGCGGTGCCAGGGCTCTCTTGCACTTCACCATGGAAGTCTTCCGGAACATCCCCGTTGTATTTGCTGGTCAGAGGGTGTTTGTCGTAGCCGATGTCAACGGAGACCCCGTTCACATCGAACGAATACAGGAGCATCCCGCCATACCCGTCTGTCAGCGCCCTCTCGGGTGCCCCGATGCCGCCGGGCACACGTGTGCGTGTCTCCTCCATATCAACCGACACGAGGTCGTCGATAGCCTCTTCTAGGTCTCCTCTGTCGTAAGCCAGGTCGTCCCCCGCCTCGCTTGAATAGAGGTGCTGGACAGCGATGTCGATATCGCTAGGAGGTTCGTCCGTTTCTCGCGCAAGGCTGCCCGTGATGAAGAACGTCGCGTCGTGCTCCTTGAGGGTTCGGACAACGTCGTGGAAGGTCTGGACGTAGTCGCTGACGTGTTGCCGTTCCGGAGGCGGGACATCGACCCCGAAGTCGTCCAGACGGTACTGGTCCGGCTCCCGCTCCGCCAGGTGCTCCTCCGTGACGCGTGGATTGTTCTCGACGCCGCGGTCGCTCCACGGCACGGAGCGACGGGTAAAGTAGTGTTCGATCGGGTACCGGAAGGCGGGGAGGGACTGTGGCTGGACGGCCATATCAATTTCGAAGGGGACGCCCTGGTAGTCGACCTCCAACGGGTCTTCCGCGGTCACGGCCCTGAGATACTGTGGTTCGGGCTCGACGAGGTCAGGATGTGCCTCTTTCAGTGCGTCGGCGAATTCGAAATCTTCATGTGCCTCGATATGGGCGTCATAGTACCGTCTAACGTGGCTCTCCGCAAATCTTTCCGATACGCTTCCAGCTTCAACTGCCTGTTCTGCGAGCTCTTCGAGC
>JAXINY010000028.1:0-3142 GCA_034190525.1 Asbonarchaeaceae archaeon (SeqCode)
GGCGCAGCGTTGAGGGCGCTGTCCCGTAGGGGTTCAGGGGTTCGAATCCTCTCCCCCGCATCTTTCTCCTCCGGAGAAGATATGCTGAAGAGAGCGATTCGAACCAAGGGAACACCAGTTCCCGCGTTCGAATCCTCTCCCCCGCACTAGAGAACGCGGTCAGGTGAACAGCGGGTCGCCCGCGTCGATGAGGAGTTCGTCGTCGAACCGGACGGTCGGCTCCTGGCAGACCGTGTCCTGGTGGATCTCGGCGTCGACCCGGTTTCCGTCGCCCTCCGGCACCATCGACGTGTTGTCCCCGAACGCAACGTGCACCGTGCCGAGCACCTTCTCGTCCTGCAGGATGTTCCCGATGAGCGTCGCCGCGGGGTTGGTGCCGACGCCGAACTCCGCGACGTTGCGCGCGCCGTCCACCTCCGCGAACGCCTCCGCCAGCCCGGACGTCTCACCGTCAGGATGTTCGACAGCGACCGCGCGGTTGTCCTCGATCTCGATGCGCGTCCCCTCGGGCGTTCCCGGCAGGTGGTCGACGACGAGCGTCCCACTGGCGTTGACCGGGGCACCGAACGTCTCGCCGGCAGGGAGGTTGCCCGCGTCGCCGGGGCCGTGGATGAGCCCGGTGTCCTTCCGGTAGTAGTCCTGCGTGACCTCGAACGCGAGGTCGGTGCCGGACGGCGTGGTGACGGTGACACGGTCCGCGCCGCTGATGCGGTCGTATACCTCGCGGCAGAGCCGGGCGACCTCGTCGTAGTCCGCGAGCAGCGACGTCGTCCATATCTCCGCGGTGATACCGGGCAGTGTGGCGCCGCGCGCCCCGGCCTCGGTGGCCTCGTGCACCGCGGCGGTGTGGGTGATGGACTTCTGCGTCGGTGCGATGAACACGTCCGCCGCCTGCAGCTCGGCGGCGACCCGCTCCGGCGGTTCCTGGCCGTGCCGCTCCGGCGCCTCGTACTCCATGTAGTCGTGGCTGTCGGTCGCGGCATCCAGAGCCTTCAGCAGCGCCTCGACGAGGTTGGGATCGTTGCCGTCGTTCACCACGACGACGTGCTCGTCCGGCTGGACGTTGAGGCACTGGTTGACCACCGTATCGGCGCCCTCACGCAGTGACATGTGGGTATAATAATCCGGGGCGAACAAAAGTGTACCGGATGATGGACCACCGCGGACGGATCGAGACGGTGCGGAAGCATATCCAGGAGCAGGACGCGGACGCAGCGGTGTTCAGCGGAGGGCCGGCCGCGCAGTACTTCTCCGGGTTCCAGATGTACTCGGACGGCACGTCCGCGGCCTGGTACCCGCTCGTCGTCATCCCCGCGGAGGACGCGGCCCGGCTCATCGTCGGCGGTCTCGACAGCGAGGCCGCGGCCGAGCAGTCGACCATCGACCACGTCGTGCCGGACAACGGGTTCAGCGACGCCGTCAAGGACATGCTCGATGAGGGCGCGACCGTGCTGCTCGAGGACAGTATCAGCGCGGGGCTGTACAGCCGCCTGTCGGACGGGCTGCAGCCCGAGTTCGACGAGGCAGTCGGAGATGTCCGGGCGGTGAAGGAGGAGGCGGAGGTGGAGCGCATCACGGCGGCGGCGGAGGTGACGGAGACCGTCCTCGGCGACATCATCGATTCCATCGATGCGGACAGCACCGAGAACAGCATCGCGGGCGACATCGAGCGCGGGATGCGAAGGGCCGGCGGCCGCTCCGGGTTCCCCGCCATCGTGGCAGCGGGCCAGCGCTCCGCCCACCCCCACCACGCACCGCGGGATACGGCCGTCGGAGAGGGACCGCTCCTGTTCGACGTCGGGGCGCGGATGGACGGCTACGTCGCGGATGTCGCCCGCACCGTCCACCTCGGGGAGCCATCCGACCGGTTCCGGGAGGTGTACGAGGCGGTCCGCGGGGCGCAGGACGCGGCGGAGGCCGAACTGGCGGACGGTGCCGCGGCGGCGGATGTGGATGCCGCGGCCCGCGACGTGCTGGAGGACCACGGGTTCCCGGACGGCTACCCGCACGCGGTCGGGCATGGCGTCGGGCTGTCCGTCCACGAACCACCGAAGCTGTCCGGGGCGAGCGATGCGGAGCTGGCCGCGGGCAACGTGGTCACGCTGGAGCCGGGCGTGTACATCCCGGACGCGTTCGGCGTCCGCATCGAGGACGTCTACGTCGTCCGGGAGGACGGCGCCGACCGGCTGACCACGTCGTCACGCCGGCTCGAGGAGCACATCATCGAGGTTTAAAACCCTGCGGCGGGAGGATGCACCAACCGGCACGTCATGCACGGGGGTAGCCAAGGAGACTTACCAACCCCCCAGAACACCAAACGGCAAGCACATGCGGGGGTAGCCAAGGAGACTTGCCAACCCCCCTGACACCAGACGGCAAGCACACGCGGGGGTAGCCAAGCGGACAAAGGCGCAGGGCTTAGGTTCCCTGCCCCGCGGAAGCGGTGGCAGGCTGGGAAGCGACCCGTCGCCTCGATAGGATACCCTGTCCCGAAGGGGTTCGCAGGTTCGAATCCTGTCCCCCGCAATTGGCGTCGCACCGTTCCCACGGGGAACGCGTGCTCAAGCAGACTTCTGGGGAAGTCTTCGGTCCCAATTGGGAGCGCACGATTCCCGACGGGATTCGTGCTCGAACAGACGTCCGGCGGACGTCTGTGACGCAGACTTGATATGCGGGATGCGGGGCCTCCGGCCCCGCCTCATTGATTCCCCCCATCTTCACCGCATGAACCGCTCCTCCCATTCCTCCACGTCGACGTCGATCTCGTGCTCCTCCGCCCGGCTCCGCGAGTGTTCTCGCCGTTCGAACAGCCCGAACGCCGCGCCGGCCGCCAGCCCGAAGAGGTGTGCCTCGAACGCGATGCCGCCGCCGGTCGCCGCCGCACCGGCAAGGTTCGTGGCGACCCAGCCGAGGAGCGCCGCCCACATCGGCACCGGGACGCCCCAGAACAGGCCGATGTCCCGCGGCCGGATGACCGCCAGTGCCGCGACGATACCGGAGACAGCGCCGGACGCACCGAGCACCGGGACCGCCGGGTAGAAGATGAACGCGGACAGGTTGGCGAGGATTCCCGCCCCGGCGAACAGCGCGAGGAACTTCCGCGTTCCGACGATGTTCTCCAGCATGAACCCGAAGACAGCGA
>JAXINY010000022.1:0-3132 GCA_034190525.1 Asbonarchaeaceae archaeon (SeqCode)
GGAACTTCAGGAACGAGACCGTGGACTGGAAGCACCTGGCGGAGTTCAACCAGTCCGAGGGAATCGTGGTGTCGCACGACGTCAACTTCCGCCACCTGAAGGGATACCTCCGCCAGTTCTTCACGCGGCTCGGCTACGACGACGTCCGGCTCCGCCCCGCGTACTATCCGTACACCGAGCTGTCCGTCGAGGTGGACGTGTACGACGACGAGCAGGCGGAGTGGGTGGGCCTCGGCGGCGCCGGCATGTTCCGGCCCGAGGTCGTCAAACCCCTGCTCGGGTTCGAGGCCCCGGTCCTGGCATGGGGGCTCGGCCCCGGCCGCATCATCATGCGGCAGCACGACATCTCCGACATGCGCGAGATGTACCGCAACGACCTGGAACTGCTCAGGGACACGGAGGCGTGGGTACGATGAAACCATCCGCCGGAGGCGGAGACCCCCAAAGGGGGTCACTGATCTGCCGCCTGGATCGCGGCCAGGCGGAGGCGTGGGTGAAGTAAATCGATGGCAGTGATAGAGATATCGCATCCGCACCTGGAGGAGCTCGTCGGCACAGAGCTGTCGGTCGAGGAGCTGGAGGACGAGGGCTCGATGATGGGGGTGCTGTTCGAGGACGGGGAGGAGGACAAGCTGGAGGTGGAGGTGGAGCCGAACCGGCCCGACCTGTTATCCGTCGAAGGAATCGCGAGAGCGCTCCGCGGGTTCCTCGAGGTCGAGACCGGGGCGGTCGACTACCCGGTCGAGGACGGCGAGTTCACGGTGGAGGTCGACGGCTCGGTGACGAACGTGCGGCGGCACATCGCCTGCGCGGTCGTCTCCGACCTGGACCTGGGTGAGGGCGCGCTCAACAGCATCATCCAGCTGCAGGAGAAGCTGACCGAGACGTACGGCCGGAAGCGGGAGAAGATCGCCATCGGGCTGCACGACGCCGCCCCGCTGGAGAGCCCGGTCACGTACGAGGCCGTCGACCCGGACGGCGTCGCGTTCATCCCGCTCGGCCGGGACGAGGAGATGACGCCCGCGGAGATCCTGGCGGAGCACGAGAAGGGGCAGCAGTACGGCTGGATCCTGGAGGACGCGGACAGGTACCCGGTGCTGCGGGACGCGGACGGCACCGTGCTGTCCATGCCACCGGTCATCAACGGGGTCGCGACCGAGGTGACCGAGGACACCGGCGAACTCTTTCTGGACGTGACCGGGACGTCGCGGCAGGAGGTGGAGACCGCGCTCACCATCCTGTGCGCTGCGCTGCACGAGCGCGGCGGCACCATCGAGAGCGTCGATGTCGACGGGGAGCGGCTGCCGGACATGGAGCCGGACCTGATGACCGTCGACCCCGAGTACGTCCGCGACGTGTCCGGCCTGCACGACCTGTCGGACAGCGGTATCGCCGAGCAGCTCGAGTCGATGCGGTACGACGCCTCGGTAGATGGGGGCGAGCTCGTGGTCGAGGTACCGGCGTACCGCGCCGACGTGATGCACGCGTACGATGTCATCGAGGATGCTGTCATCGGCTACGGCTACCGGAACGTCGACGAGGAGCTGCCGGAGGTGGCGACCGTCGGCGGCCGCTCCGACGAGCGCGTGTTCATCGACGCGCTCCGCGACATCATGGTCGGGGCGGGGGCGCAGGAGTGCATGACGTTCATCCTGTCCACCCCGGCGAAGCTGTTCGACCGGATGGAGCGCGACAGGGAGGACATCGTCACGATGGCGAACCCGCTGACCGAGGACTACACCGCGGTCCGGAACTGGCTGCTGCCGTCGCTCATGCAGGTGCTGGAGGACAACCAGCACAACCGCTACCCGCAGCGCCTGTTCGAGGTCGGCACGTGCTCGCGGCTGTCGGACGAGTCGCACACCGGCGCGGAGGACGTGCAGAAGCTCGCGTACGCCACCGCGCACCGGGACGCCGGGTTCTCCGAGGCGCGCGGCGTGCTGCAGACCGTGGCGAAGCGGCTCGGCGTGGAGCTGGCGGTGGAGGAGGCCGACCACGGCAGCTTCGCCGACGGCCGGTGCGGCACCGTGCTCGTGGACGGGGAGGACGCCGGCGTCATCGGCGAGGTCAGCGAGCAGGTGCGGGAGAACTGGGACGTGGAGATGCCGGTGGCGGCGTTCGAGATCGACGTGGAGACGCTGCAGGACGCAGCGACCTGATTCTCAGCCGAAGAACGACCGGATGCGGTCGACAAGGCCGCGGCGGCGCTCCTCCGGGACGTAGTCGATGCCGGCGAGATCCGCGGCCAGCTTCCGGAACCGCTCCGCGACGTGGTGGTCGGGGTCGTGGTGGACGATGGGTGACTTGTTCGCCACCGCCTCCTCGACGGCCTCGTGCTCCGGGACCTCGGCGACGACCGGGTACCCGGTCATGTCCTCGACCTCGCCGACGTCCAGCTCCGCGTCGTGCCCCTTCACACGGTTCAGGACGACACCGAGCACGTGCGTCCCCGCCTCCTCGGCGATCTTCGCCGTCTTGAGCGCGTCCGTGACCGCGGGGAGGTTCGGGTTCGTGACGACGAGGAGCTCGTCCGACGCCTCGATGGCGTTCACCGACTCCTGCCCGAGTCCCGCGGCCGAGTCCAGCAGCACGAACTCCGGCTCCCCGACCGCGTCCAGCAGCACGTCACCGAGGTCCTGCGGGTCCGTGTCCTTCAGGTCGTCCACGGACAGGCCGGCGGGGACGACCCGCAGCCCGGAATTATGGATATACGTCGCCTCCGTGATGTGCGCCTCGTCCCGCAGCACGTCGTGCAGCGTGTTCGGGTACAGCGGGATGCCGAGGTGGAACCCGAGGTTCGGGTTGGTGAGGTTGGTATCCATCACGACCGTGTCCATCCCGAACTCCGTGAGCGCCGACCCGAGGTTGGAGGTGACCGTCG
Source organism: Asbonarchaeaceae archaeon (SeqCode) (assembly GCA_034190525.1). Taxonomy (GTDB): domain Archaea; phylum Nanohalarchaeota; class Nanosalinia; order Nanosalinales; family Nanohalalkaliarchaeaceae; genus JALIDP01. The sequence continues at coordinate 2,882 of JAXINY010000022.1, forward strand.
TCTTCCCGACCCCGCCCTTCCCGCTAGAAACGCAGATGAGTCGGGTCATACGCCGGCACTGTGCTCCAACGCTTTTATATCGGAGGGTGGCAACGCGTAAGCTACATAAAAATCCGCGCGCCTCCCGCCTCCATGACGCAGGAGTTCTCGGAGCGGCTGAAGCAGGTGGAGGAGAAGTGGCAGGAGCGGTGGCGGGAGGAGCGCCTGTTCGAGGCCGACCCGTCCGGGGAGGACAAGTTCTACATCACCGT
>JAXINY010000010.1:0-2978 GCA_034190525.1 Asbonarchaeaceae archaeon (SeqCode)
TGGAGACCGCCGCGACCGCCTCGGTGTGGTCGTTCTTGTTCCCCTCCCGCGGGAACACGCGCTTGATGACGTATCGATGGGGTGCGCCGATGAGCGCGAGGAGCTCGTGCTGCTCCTCGGGCGCGTCCAGGAACACCTTCCGGTTCTCCTTGATATCCCAGACCTCGAACGTGAAGCCCTGGTGCATGCTGGGGTCGATGACGAGGCCGGCGGTGTTGAACGGGTCGGCAAAGATCTTGTAGATGGGCAGGTTGAACGCGCCCGGCTCGGTCTTGTCCATGCCGAACACGACGAGCGGGTCGGACGGGCGTTCCGTGAACTCCAGCTCCGCGGCGCCGGGGCCGAGGCCTCTCACGTTGCCGGAGAACGCGTCGCTGAGCAGGTCCTGGCCGGCGCCGTACAGGGAGAGTTCTTCTGCGACGTCGGTGCCGGCCTGGAACGCGTCCCACGCCAGCGAGTGGATCTCCTCGCTGTCCGTCCCCTCGCGGTGGGTCATTATCAGCTGTAGATCGTCGCCGGCGTTGGTGACGTGGACGTCCTCCAGCACGTCGCCGTGCTCGTGGAGGTAGTCCTCCACCGCCTGGTCGACGTCCGGATGGGTGTTTGAGTGTCCGACGTAGCCGCCGATGTCCGCCTTTATCACGGATACAGTGATCTTCGACATGGGTCTCGACCGAAGTATTACGCCGTATTACCATTGCTGCTTTTAAATACGTTTCGCACCCCTGCTCCAAGCTTTAATACCCGCGAGCACGCACGAACACGGCATGAGCCCGGACGACGGCGACGGCGGCCGGTTCCGGCTGGACGACGAGGTACGGACGGCGCTGAAGCGGGTGTCGCACCAGCGGGCGCTGATGGCCCAGGTGTCCAACCCGGAGCAGCTCGTCGATGTCATGGACGCGGTGTCGGAGAACAGCGAGGCCATCACCGACGCCATCGATACGCTCGTATCCATCCACGAGAGCGGGGCGCTCCACGTGCTCGAGGCGGCGTCCCGGGACGAGCTGGCGGAGTACGACACGTCCGGCGACGCGCCGCCCATCCAGGACCTGTACGAGCTGCTGCTCGCCGCCTCGACGGCCGATCTGGACGCGGTGCAGGAGGTCGTGGGGTCGCTGCCGGAGCAGGACGAGTTCCCGACCGAGGAGTGGACGGACCCGCAGCGGACCGGGGTGCTGCGGTCGGTGGCGCAGCTCCGCGACCCGGCGGTGCAGCGCGGCATCGCGCGGCTGTTCATCCTGCTCCGGGCGCTCGGGGCGGAAACATCGGCGGAGAAGCCCGACGATTAAAGATAGGCGAAGCCGCACCGATTCCAGAAAAGTATCTTCGGGTTCTAAGTTCCATACGCGGTTCTTCTTGGAAATCTGAGCCGTCTTTAAGCGTATCAAAAAATCCGTATGGTCTGTGGATGAGGACCTCGCGCGGTGTGTCGGCCTGTGGCTCGCAGAAGGAGATACCAAGACTAGTCGGGAGGTCACCTTTACGAACAACTGTTTCGAACTCGTAGAACTCTTCCATCAAACGCTAAAGACGCTGGAACCGGAGAGGACTGTGCTCCAGATCTATAAGCCCGAAGAAGAATCTGATATCCGGGTTCTCCCCGAGACAGAAACCCGTGAATATACAGATAAACGAGCGACAAAACCCTATTATCTCCTCCGGCTTTACCCGTCGGAAGTGAATAGCAAATGGAAGGAAAAGGTCAACACCTACAAAAGAACACCAGACTCCTACAGGTATCTCCTCCAAGGTTTCTTCGCCGGTGAAGGAAGCGTGTATTCAGGTGCAAGAAATTCAAGGATAATCCGGATCTCTCAGGGAGAACGCGATGAATTCGTCGAAACTATGTTGGACTACTTTGATGTCAGCTATGACTTCACGGAAGACGGAAGATCCTACAATATCACGAGGAAGGAAAACTGGGATCGACTCTCAGAGGTAAATATCGCACGACTTCACCCCCGCAAGCGGCGGCGATTCCAAGAAATTCACAGCGCATTTCAGGAGGAGCATTACCGGAAGGGAGAGCTTCGTTCCATGGTTCTCGATAAACTGGATGAGCCCAGACGGACGAAAGCACTGGCAGAACAGTTTAATCGGTCAGAGGCCCGTGTCTGCCGCGTCCTCACGGATCTCAAGAAAGAGGGAAAAGCTGTGAACTATAAGGCGGGCGGTCCCACCTACTGGATTCGGGCAGATAGAAACGCCGTCATCATATCAGACGTGAAACAGGATTACCTCAATCTGCTGGAGGACCGCCCGATGAGTGTAGGACCGATATCAGACCACTTCTCCGTACGGAAGTCATCCGCCTACAAAAATTTGAAACGACTCCGCGATTTCGGGCTCGTCGAAAAGGAAAACCATAAATGGCGGACAGTCGAAACCGACAAAGAGGTGATTGTCTTGTGACCACGTTAATCGCGGGCCTAGACGAGGCAGGTAGACGGAGAAGGTCCTCCTTTTCCGGCCAATAGGTGCCGTTCTAGGCTCGATGTTCATCGCCGGCGTGCTCGTCGACAAGGACGACATGGACGAGCTGCAGCAGCTCGGGCTGAAGGACTCGAAGGAGCTGTCGGACGCGCAGCGCGAGAGGTTCGTCGGCCCCATCGAGGAGCTGGCCGTTGACACGGTCGTCAGGGAGGTGACTGCGTCGGAGATCGACGAGCTGCGGGAGGTCACGAACCTGAACGTCATCGAGCTCCGGACGTTCGCCGCCATCATCGAGGAGCTGGAGCCGGACAGGGCGTTCATCGACCTGCCGGAGCCGGACGGGGAGCGGTTCGCGAACAAGATCCGGAAGGAGCTGCCGGACGGGTTCAAGGACGTGGAGATGGTGGCGGAGCACGGCGCCGACGACGAGTACCCCGTCGTGTCCGCGGCGTCCATCCTGGCGAAATCGGCGCGCGAGGCGCACACGGCGGAGCTGAAGGAGAAGTACGGCGTGGACTTCCGCACCGGCTACTCCCACGACC
>JAXINY010000137.1:0-2953 GCA_034190525.1 Asbonarchaeaceae archaeon (SeqCode)
CATCAGGGTTCGACCGGGACGCGGCCGACCACCATCTCTCGGCGGTCAGGCAGCGCTCGCAGGCGCACCTGGCGCTTGCCACGGCCGGGACAGCGGTGGCGCTGGACGGTATCCTCCCCCGGCTGCTGGCGGCATCCGGGCGCGAGGAGGGGTTCGACGACCCGGTCAACCGGGCGATGTCGCTGTCGCCCGGGACGGTGCAGGCGGGGCTGGACGAGATCGCTGGATACGCGCGGATCCGGGGCGAGGACGTGCTCCTGTCGGACCGGTAGCTGCGGAAGCAACACCCCTTGGCTTATATCTCCGCACACTGACGGACGGACCATGGGCAAGTCAGGGACCGCGAACCTGCCGCTGCACGGCGGGTCGGCGCCGCGGTGGCTGTTCGATCGGATGGAGGCGCTCGGCGGCGCCATCGCCGAGGCCGTCATCGCGGAGTACGGGCGGGACGAGCTGCTGCGGCGGCTGGGCGACCCGCACTGGTTCCAGGCGTTCGGCTGCGTCCTCGGGTTCGACTGGCACAGCAGCGGCCTCACCACGACGACGATGGGGGCACTGAAGGAGGCGCTGGACGTGGAGGAGCACGGCGTGACGGTGCTCGGCGGGAAGGGCGGAACGTCGCGGGAGGTGCCGGGCGAGCTCGAACGGCTGGAGGAGACATGCAACCTCCGGTCGGCGACGGTGGAGCGGCTGCAGCGCAGCAGCCGGCTGAGCGCGGCGGTGGACAACGGCTGCGTGCAGGACGCGTACACGCTCTACCACCACGCGTTCGTCGTGACCGAGGATGGGGACTGGGCGGTGGTGCAGCAGGGCATGGGCGAGGCATCCGCGCGACGGTACCACTGGCTGTCCGACACCGTTGACGGGTTCGTGGACGAGCCGCAGGCCGGGATCGCAGCGATGGAGCAGAAGGACGAGGTGCTGGACCTGACCGCGGGAGCATCGGGGGAGACGCGGCAGGCCTCGCTCGACCTCGTGAACGACGACCCGTCGCACCTGCTGCGGTACGCCAGGGACGGCCTGCAGACTGGGCTGGACGCGTTTACCGGCGACGGGACGGCGGCACCGCATCTCGCGATGCCGCGGCACCACCGGTTGACGGAGGGGGACCTCACCGAGCGCAGCATCGAACAGCTGCAGCGCGCGTACGAGCGGCAGCCGGACGACTACGAGGAGCTGGTCGGGACAGAGGGGATCGGTCCGAAGTCGCTGCGCGCGCTCGCGCTCATCGCCGAGGTGGTGCACGATGCCGACGCCGCGCGGGAGGACCCGGCGAAGTATGCGTACGCGCACGGCGGGAAGGACGGGACGCCGTACCCCGTCGACCGGGAGCGGTACGACGAGTCCATCCGGCACCTGCAGCAGGCGCTGGGACAGGCAGCGGTCGATGCGGGGGAGAAGCGAGAGGCACTGCAGCGGCTGGCCGCGTGTCACCGCGAGACGTAGTCACTCCCGTCCTCGTAGAACCGGAGTTCCAGGTCCTCGCCGCCCGACACACCGATGCGCGTATCGACGCAGGTATCGTCCGCTTCCACCGCCTTGCCGTCCTCGATGCGGAGCGCGCCACCTGTCAGGTCCACCCGGTTGTGCTCCGTCGTGATGCCGAACGCCTCGCACAGCTTCCCTGGCCCGCTGCACAGCGCCTCCCCCGCGTCGACACCGCGGCGCTCCCGCATCCTCCCCGTTCCCGCCAGCGGCTTGACGGCGCGGACGAGGACCACGGACGGGTCGCCCGCCGCACCGGTCACGACGTTGAGCATGTGGTGGATGCCGTAGGAGACGTAGATGTAGGCCTTCCCGGGCTCCTCGAACATGGGCGCGTTCCGCTGCGTCTTCCCCGAGGAGGCGTGCGAGGCAGGGTCATCCGGGCCGTGGTACGCCTCCGTCTCGACGATGCGGCCGCGCAGCTCCGCCGCCTCCCCGTGGACGAGGTGGCGCCCGAGCAGGTCGCGTGCGACGGTCTCCGGATCGCGGGCGAAGAACGCTGTGTCGAGCGGCATCCCGGCCGCAGGTTGAGCGCGAAACATAAAAACGGTGGCGCACCGTCCAGGCACATGACCCTGCGGGCACGGCTGTGGCCGGCGATCGGCCGAAATGACGATGACGACGGTGCGACCATCACTGTGTATATCGTCACAGGGCGGCACGGGCTGCTCCACATCCCCGAATCGTTCTGCCGGGAGTGCCACCTGTTCGTGCGGCGGGCGGAGGCGGCAGCGGACGCCGTCGATGCCGACGTGACGGTGCGGGTCCAGTCATGGTGGACCGGCATCTTCGCGGCGCTCCGGCACGGCGGCTACCACCCGCCCGTCATGGTGGTCGGTGGGCGGAAGCTGGCGCAGGGGGAGAACGTGCCCACGACCGGGGAGATCGTCGCCGCCATCCAGAACGCCGCGCCCTGACGCACTCATCAGGGATCTATTCACGGACGCTGTCAGCTATTGATTCCAGGAACTGCGTGATGGTCTCCTCTGCATCGTCGTCATCGACACCGTGCCGGTCGAACAGGTGGGCAGTATCGTTGTAGGCGATGCGGGTCTGGCCGTCGTCCTCGTACACGAGCATCCGCTGCGGGAGGTCGAGGCCGAGCGTCCTGTACGCCCGGAGCAGCGGTGTACCGAGCTCCGGGTTGCCGAACACGACGACAGTCGTCGGCGGGAGGTCTCTGCCCACCGAGGCGGCGTTCTCACGGTGGTCGAACACCGCCATGACCTCCGCCGGGCTGTCGTCAACCGCCGACTTCACCCGATCTACCGCCGTCTCGACACCAGTATCGACAGATACCGTCCGTATCCCCTCTCCCTCCGACACCATCAGCTATACCTCCTGACCGTCAGCGGCCCACTCGACGAGGCGGTCGTAGGGGGCCTCGCCGCAGATCCAGTCCCCGGTCTCGGTGTTGATGAAGAAGGGGACGCCGCCGCATTTGCCGTCGTCCAGTTCCTCCTGCTTG
>JAXINY010000012.1:0-2947 GCA_034190525.1 Asbonarchaeaceae archaeon (SeqCode)
CTGGCGTGGCGCGACTTCTACTTCCAGGTGCTGTGGCACTGGCCGGAGACCGTCGAGGAGGCGTTCCTGGAGAAGTACCGCGGCATGGACTGGAACTCGAAGGACCAGGCGAGCCGTCGATGGGCGGCGTGGGTGGACGGTGAGACGGGATACCCGTTCGTCGACGCAGGGATGCGGCAGTTAAAGAGGACCGGGTGGATGCACAACCGGCTGCGGATGGTGGTCACCTCGTTCGCGTGCAAGGACCTGTGGCTGGACTGGCGGGACGTCCACCGCTACTTCGAGGAGTGGTTCGTGGACGCGGAGGTGGCGGCGATGGTAGGCGGCATCCAGTGGGCGTACAGCATCGGGACCGACGCCCAGCCGTACTTCCGCGTGTTCAACCCGTGGACGCAGGGCGAGGACCACGACCCGGACGGCGCGTTCATCCGGAAGTGGGTCCCGGAGCTCGCGGACGTGCCGGACGATTACATCCACCGGCCGCACGAGATGCCGGAGGAGGTGCAGGAGGAGGCAGGCTGCGTCATCGGCGAGGACTACCCGGAGCCCCTCGTGGACCACGACGCGCAGCGGGAAGAGGCCATGGCACGGTTCGAGGCCGCCGCGGACGCGGACTAGGGGAGGATGTCGCGGAGGGCGTCGCGGTAGCCGGCGCAGTCGTGCTGGATGACCTCATCGATCGGCTTCTGGACGACCATATCCTCCTGCAGGCTCTCCACGAGCGCACGCGCCAGCGGGTAGGGAACATCTGTCACCAGCTTCAGCCAGTACGAGGACAGGCGCGGCGTGAGGAACGGGACCGGGACGAACAGCGGCGGGCCGCCCATCTCCTCGCCCAGGATGCGAAGCAGCTCCCTGTACGTGTGGATGTCCGGCCCGCCGATGTCGTACCACTCGCCGCGCGTCGCCGGCGTATCCAGCACCGCCGTGAGGTAGTGCACCGCGTCGTTGACGTGGATGGGCTGGCTGCGGGAGGACAGCCACCGCGGCGCCACCATCACCGGCAGCCGCTCCACCAGCTGCTTCATGATACGGAACGATGCGCTCTCCCGGCCGAGGATGATGGCGGCGCGGAGCTCCGTCAGGTCCGCGTCACCGCCCGCGAGGATGTCCGCCACGCGCTTCCGGCTCTCCAGGTGCCGCGACAGCGAGCCCTCCGGGAGGATGCCGGTGAGGTAGACGATGCGGTCGACGCCGTGGGCGTCGCACGCCGCCACGAAGTTCTCAGCGCACCGCTGCTCCCGCTCCGTGAAATCTCCCCAGCTCGACATGCTGTGCACGAGGTAGTAGGCCGCGTCAACATCCTCCAGTGCGTCGTCGATGCTGCCCCGGTCGGTCAGGTCGGCCTGGACCGATGCGGTGCACGGCCCGTCGTACGGGTCGCGGTCGAGCGCCACGACGTCGTGCTCCTCCATCAGCGCCGGGACGAGGCTGGAGCCGATGAACCCGTTCGCACCGGCGACGAGGATGCGCATGGTGCGGAAGGGGCACTGTCGACGTTAAAATGTTCCGGGTCGCTGCCCTGTCCATGGAAGGACCGTCCGTCCACGCGGCCGCGGACGAGCTCCGGGTGCTCGAGGGCGCGACCATCGACGCGGTCGACGGGAACGCGGACCAGCCGCTGGACGAGCTCGGCGGCCGCACCATCGACCGGGTGCGGGCGGTGAAGAAGCGGCTGTTCCTGGACTGCGGCGACGTCCACGCGGTCACCCACTTCCTGATGTACGGGACGTACCGGCTTGACGAGGCAAAGGACAGCGAGGAGCGGTTGCATCTGGCCTGCGGCAGCCACACCCTGAACATCTACCACGCATCGGTGAAGGTGATCGGCGGGGGGGACGAGCAGCTGGCGGTGTACGACCGGCCGCAGGAGGACGTGCTCAGCCCTGTGTTCGACCGGGAGCAGGCGGTGACGGCGCTGCAGGAGCGGGACGGGGTGGTCGCCGCGGTGCTCCTCGACCAGGACGTGTTCGGCGGTGTCGGCAACATCGTGAAGAACGAGGTGCTGTGGGCGGAGGGCATCGATCCGCGCACGACCGCTGCCGACCTGCCGGACCCGGCCACCGAACGGCTGACCGACCGGGCGGTGCGGTGGACGCGGCACTGGTACGCGGCGAAGCGGTCCGGCCTGCAGCAGCCGTTCCGGGTGTACCGGGAGAGCACCTGTCCTGACTGCGGCAGCGACCTGGAACGAGCGGATATCGGGGAGGAGCACGAGCGCCGGACGGTGTGGTGCCCGCGGTGCCAGGAACGGTTCTAGCGCAACTTGTTTAAGCCAGGCGGCGCCAGACCCCTCGCATGGACGAGCGCGTGGTGGTGTTCCCGCACCAGCTGTTCGCCGACCATCCGCAGCTCGGGGAGGCAGAAGCGGTGGTGCTGGTGGAGGCGCCGCGGTTCTTCACCGGGTTCGACTACCACGCCAAGAAGCTGGTGCTGCACCGGGCGTCGATGCAGGCCTACGCGGACCGGCTGGCGGCGGCCGGTCACGACGTCACCTACCTCGCCCACGACGAGGACCCGGTGGAGACCGTTTTCCGGGAGGCGGACCGGGTGCGGCACGTGGATACGGTCGACCACGCGCTGCGGGCGCGGCTGGACCGGCTGGCCGACAGGCACGGCGTCGAGCGCGTGGTCGCCGACACGCCGATGTTCATGACCGACCTGGACCGGTTCGAGGCGTTCTTCGCCGACAGGGACTACCGGATGACCCCGTTCTACATCGAGCAGCGGAAGCAGTTCGACGTCCTCGTGGACGACGGGGAGCCGGTTGGTGGGCAGTGGAGCTTCGACCCGGAGAACAGGGAGAAACTGCCGGAGGATGTCGACCCGCCGGAGCTGCCGGCAGTGGACAGGGGTGGCTACGTGGGGGATGCGCAGGAGTACGTCCGGGACGAGTTCCCGGACAGCCCTGGCGACCCGGACGGGTTCATCTACCCGGTCACGCACG
>JAXINY010000093.1:0-2924 GCA_034190525.1 Asbonarchaeaceae archaeon (SeqCode)
CAGCCAGGAGTGCCCGTCGGGCTCATAACCCGGAGGTCGGTGGTTCAAATCCACCCCCCGCTATCTTGACTCCTCTCCCCGTGTCTGGCCGCCCCGTGTCTTAAAAATCACCGCCGCCAACGTTCCCGCATGGACCTCGTGGTATCGCTCGGCGGCGCGGTCATCACCGACGCCGTGGAGGACGGCGACCTCGACCGGTACGTGGCGGCGCTGGAGGAGGTCGGCGAGGACGTTGATACTCTGGTCGTCGTCACCGGCGCCGGCAGCCTGAAGCGGTACATCGACGCCGCCGACGCGTTCGACGTCTCCGAGGCGTGGAAGGACCTCGTCGGCATCAGGGCGACCCGGCTGCACGCCACCACGCTCGCGTCCGCGCTCGACGCCAACGTCCCGGTCCCGGACGACCTCGAGTCCGTCGCCGAGATGGCGGAGGTGCACGACATCATCGCGCTCGGCGGGCTCGTCCCGGGGCAGTCCACCGACGCGGTCGCCGCCGAGTGCGCGGAGATCATCGAGGCCGACCGCCTCATCCTCGCCACCACCGTCGACGGCGTGTACGATGCGGATCCCGAGCAGGACGCTGATGCGGAGCGCTACGACGAGCTGTCGTACGACGATCTGGTCGAGCTCGTGGTGGAGAAGGAGACCTCTGCGGGGAGCTACGCGCTCATCGACGTGCTCGCCGCCAAGCTCATCCAGCGCTCCGGCATCGAGACCGCGGTCCTGGACGGCCGCGACCCGTCCGTCCTCGCCGCCGCGGCGGCCGACCAGGTACCGGGAACCGTCATCCGCTGAACATCTTCCATCGCGGTCCCGTCGTGGAAATCTGACGCCCTGTTTTAACCCCTGGCGTCGAACCGTGCAGGGATGATCGGCCCGACCCACCTCCTCTTCGCGCTCGCCATCACCCGCCTCCTCGGCCTTCCCGTCCTCTACGGCATGGTCGGCGGCGTCGTACCGGATACCGATATACTGCTGGATGCCGGCTTCCCGTTCACCCACCGCGGCATCGTCCACACCCCGGTCGCCGCGGTTGCCGCCGCCGCGGCGGTGTATCTGGTCGGTGGCCGCCGCGACCCGGCGGTGTCCCTCGGTGCGGGGTGGCTGTCCCACCTGTTCCTCGACACGTTCACCTACTCCGGCGTCCACTGGCTGTTCCCGCTCCGCGCTGACCTCTCCTTCGGGCTGGTCGGGTACGACTCCGTCACGGCGAACCTCGGTATCATGGTGCTGTCCCTCGCCGCGGCCGCGGGGTGGCATCACCGCCGCAGGGTGATGCGGTGGACGCGGTGAGACGCGCCGCGCTGGCCGCCGGCCTCCTGCTCGGCACCGTCGCGGTCGGGGTCGCGGCCGGCGGCGTCCCGGAGCTTGGCGCCGGCGGCGGTGCAATCCGGAACTACACCGTCACGGAGCTGCTGGAGGACCGCCCGCTGCAGCAGCGCGTCCGCGTCACCGGCAACGTCTCCCGCGTCCTGGAGGACTACACCGCTGACTCGGGGAACGTCTACCAGCAGTTCTACATCGACGACGGCACCGGCACGGTCAAGGTGTTCTGCGGGACCGGTGGCGGCCGCGTCAACCTGTCCGCCGGCGACCGCGTCCGGGTCGCGGGCAGGTTCCAGAAGTACTACGGCGAGTACGAGGTGTACACCGCCTGCCACCGCGTCCGCCACAATCAGTGATCCGGTCCCGACGCGTTCACCGCCGCGGCCGCCCGCCGAATAAACGTTTTAAAGTGTCGTGGGGTGAGTACGGTTGCAGTGGTCGGGTGATGCAGGAAACTGATCTCGTTCTGGAGCTGCTGCAGGAGCTTGAGCGGCAGCAGTGTAACGGCCACGCGAAGGTGCGGCTCGGCACCGCACTCGCCGACCCCGACACGTTCCAGGACATCTTTGCCACGTACTCCCGCGGCACCTACTTCGAGGAGGTCGACCTCGAGGTGGAGCCGGTGGACCCTGTCATCGCCTGTGACTGCGGGTACGAGGCCGCCCCCCGGTCGCCGCGGGAGCTGGACGAGTGCCCGTCCTGCGGCGGCACCCCGGAGCTGGCCGAGGGCGTCGAGTTCGACATCCAGGTGCCGTGACCGGGGAGGGACTTCTTGCACGGAGGGAGACGATGATCGAGGATGCTATCGAGCGGCGGCAGGGCGTGGTCGCCGGCATCCGCCCGTCCGACGCGGGCGACGGAGAGACCTACGCATCGATCGAGCGGTGCCTGGCGGACAGCGACCTGTACGCCGCTGCTGTCGAGGAGCTGGACGGGGGCCGCGAACCGGACCGGTTCACCAACGGGGAGCGCGAGCTCCTGTACGGCGGGACGCTGTGGACGCTCGCGTACGGCGAGGGCGCGGTGACCGACACCGGTATCCAGGACGCCGCCGGTCGCATCCGCTCGCAGGACTGGGGCGGTATCGTCGAGGGCACCGACGTGCTCCGGGAGGCGATGCTGCCCGAGCACCACTCGCAGGTGGCGGCCCGCTACACCGCCGACCGCGACGGCCACCAGCAGGCCGAGATAGACCGGTACGGAGACAATCCGGGGGAGCGGGCGCGCATCGGGAGGATGGTCGCCGACGCCGCGGGGAGACGGTTCGGGTACGCGCGTCCGGCAGTGACCGGCATCGTCCTCGCGCAGTTCCTCCATCCCATCTCCATCGAGGACAAGGTCGAGACCAGGCTTACCGACCCGTCACCGGACTACGTGCGGCGGGTGCTGGACCGCGCGGCGCAGGCCGCATACCCGGACTTGGACGGCATGCTCGACAGCGTGCTCGAGCACGCGCCAGCCGATGCGGCGCGGGCTCCCGAGAGGAGCATTTAGAAGTACAGGGCGCCTCCATCATGGGCGAACTCTGGAGGTTCTGATCCCCTATGAGGCGGGGCCGCAGGCCCCGCATCCCGCATATCAATTCTGCGTGGGAATTG
>JAXINY010000007.1:0-2899 GCA_034190525.1 Asbonarchaeaceae archaeon (SeqCode)
TGAAGACCGAAGAGAAGCTCGGCATCGAGAACAAGAACGATATCGGCACGGAGATAACGGTAACGGAGTTCATTGAGGCGTGCAAGGACCGCGCCGTCAAGGCGCAGGACGTGTGGCGGGACGTGATGTGGCGGCTCGCGGTCTGGCAGGATTTCGAGGATCCCTACCTCACCTATGACCCCGAATACATCGAGTCCGAGTGGTGGTTCATCGAGCAGGCCGCGGACCGGGACATGCTGTACAGCGCGAAGAAGCCGATCTACTGGTGCGGCCGGTGCCAGACCTCGCTCGCCGGGTACGAGGTGACCGACGAGTACCGCGAGGTGACCGACGATGCCATATACGTCAAGTTCCCGGTGAAGGGGACGGACGAGGAGTACCTGCTCGCGTGGACGACCACGCCGTGGACGGTGCCGGGGAACATGGCCATCGTCGTCAATCCCGACTATGAATACGTCAGGGTCGAGGTGCCGGACGAGGGCACGCTTATCGTGGCGGAGCAGCTCGTGGAGGAGGTGATGGACGCGGGCGGGTACGAGGACGACGAGTGGGTGGTGTCGGAGACCGTGACCGGGGAGGAGCTGGCAGGGACGGCGTACTTCCACCCGCTCGCGGACGAGGTGCCGGAGCAGCAGGAGCTGGACGACGCGTACCGGAACGTGCACACGGTCATCGCCGACGACGAGCTGGTGACGCTGGAGGAGGGGACCGGCGTGGTGCACGCCGCGTCCGGCCACGGCCCGGAGGACTACGAGGTCGTGACGGAGTACGACATCCCGGTGTTCTCGCCGCTGGACGAGGAGGGCCGGTACACGGAGGAGGGCGGCGACTACGAGGGCCAGGACGTGTACGACGCCAACCCGGACATCGTCGACGACCTGGAGCGGCACGGATTGCTGTTCCACGCGGAGAAGGTGTCGCACGAGTACCCGCACTGCTGGCGGTGCAAGTCCCGCATCATCTACCGCGCGGCGCGGCAGTGGTTCCTGGACATCGACCCTGTGAAGGAGACGATGATCGACGAGAACCGGGACGTGGACTGGTACCCGGAGAACGCGGGGTCGAAGCGGTTCCACAACTGGCTGGAGGGGGCGCACGACTGGTGTATCTCCCGGCAGAACTACTGGGGCGTCCCGCTGCCGGTGTGGGAGTGCAGCGACTGCGACGAGCGGACCATCATCGGCAGCTTCGACGACCTGGCGGAGAAGGCCGGGGAGCTGCCGGACGACTTCGACCCGCACAAACACGTGGTCGACGACCTGTCCTGGGGCTGCGGCTGCGGCGGGACGATGGAGCGCGTCCCGGACATCATCGATGTCTGGGCGGACTCCGGGTGTGCGCCGTTCGCCTCGCTGCACTACCCGTTCGAGAAGGACGAGTTCGAGCGGAAGCACCCGATGAACTTCATCGTGGAGGGGTCGGACCAGATCCGCGGCTGGTTCTACAGCCTGATGTTCTGCAGCGCGACACTGTTCGACGAGGCGCCGTACGAGCAGGTGCTGCTGCAGGCGTTCGTCCTCGACGAGGAGGGGGAGAAGATGTCCAAGTCGCTCGGGAACGTGGTCGACCCGCAGGACGTGATGGACGAGCTGGGCGCGGACGTGCCGCGGTTCTGGGTGATGGAGAACTCGAAGCAGTGGGAGAACGCGAAGGTGTCGCTCGACGAGATGCGGGAGGAGACGCGCAGCGTCCTCAACACGTACTGGAACACGGCGCAGTTCCTGGACAGCTACGCGCCGGAGCCGGTGGACCGGCCGGACGAGCTGCGGCCGGAGGACGAGTGGATGCTGTCGCGGGTCCACGACCTGCTGTACGCCGCGGCCGACCTGTACGACACGTGCCACTACCACGAGCTGTGCCACGAGTGGGAGGAGGTCGTGGTCGAGGACCTGTCCCGCTGGTACGTCAAGCTGGTGCGCGACCGCGTGAAGAGCGGGGATGCGGCCGCGGTGTGGACGCTGCGCCGCTGCCTCGACCTGCTCACCCGGGTCATCGCCCCCATCACGCCGCACATCACGGAGCAGGTGTACCAGGACCTGTACGCGGATGAGCTGTCCGTCCACATGGCATCGTTCCCGGACGGGAGCAAGGAGCAGGTGGACCGGGAGCTGGAGCGGCAGATGGCGGTGGTCCGCGACCTGGTTGAGACCGTGAACGCCGTCAGGGACCGGGAAGGGATGAACCTGCGGTGGCCGGCGAAAAAGGTGGTGCTGTCGGTGACGGAGGAGGCGAAGGAGGCGGTGGAGCGGTTCGAACACGTCGTCCGGGACCGGGCGAACGTGAAGGACGTGGAGTTCGGGGCCGTGGAGACGACGCTGGTGGCGGAGCCGGACTACGCCGAGCTCGGGCCGCGGTTCGGCGCGGACGCGGACGACGTCGCGCGGTACATCGAGGAGCTGGACCAGGACCAGATCGAGCAGCTGCAGGCGACCGGCGAGATATCGCTGGACGGCCACCTGGTGCGGGAGGAGGACGTGGACATCCACGCGGAGGCCGCCGGCCACGTCGCGGGCAGCGCGTTCGCCGGCGGCGAGGTGTACCTGGACACGGAGATGACGCCGGAGCTGGAGCGGGAGGCGCTGGTGCGGGAGCTCATCCGGAACGTGCAGGAGGCGCGGAAGGACGCCGGGCTGGACGTCGGCGACCGCATCGACCTGTACGTGTGGGGGCACGACGCCGCGGTCGAGGAGCACGCGGACATGGTCCGGGACGACATCAACATCCGGGAGCTCAGCATCGGTGACGAGGGCGGCGAGGAGCGCGGCAGCGCCGCGTTCGAGGAGTACGAGGTCCGGTTCGGGTTCGCGGAGGTGTGACCGGTGGACGAGCTGGAACTGTTCTGCGACGAGCATGGGATCGACGCCGAGTTCATCGAGACATCGGGGTCGGAGACGGCGGA
>JAXINY010000100.1:0-2882 GCA_034190525.1 Asbonarchaeaceae archaeon (SeqCode)
GCAGCTCCGGTTCGACCTCGCCGACCTCGTTCAGGATCTTCTGCAGCCGGTTCTCAACGAAGTCGTTGTAGGACTCGATCTGGTGGTCGACCAGCCTGTTGCCGGATACCGCCTCACCAAGGAATGGATTGCTCATGGGTGATCTACTCCTCCACGACGACGCGGTAGTACGTCGTCTCGCCGGCCGTCGGGGACGACCGCTCGATGCGGATGACGTCGCCGACCTCGGTCTCCAGGCTCTTCAGCGCGGCGTCGGTCTGCTTGATCTGCGGCAGCTCGCCCTTCGTTATGTCATACTCGTCGAGCAGCTCCTCGACCTCGTCCTCCGCCATGACCTCGTGGTCCGGGACGAGCTCGTGCTCTCCGACCTCCATCACTACCGGGTGCCTCCGTCGTCCGGTGAGCGGCAGAGCGCCTGTAGAACAGTTTCTTGCAAGGTAGCCAGTCCTTTAAACACAAGTTTTATAAACCTACACGGGCGTTGTGCGCGCCGGTTTCAGCCCGCTCCGACGTCGACCTTCACCGTTCCGTCTTCCACCGTCACGTCGTACGTCGGCTCGGGCTCGGTCGCCGGCGGCCGCGTCGCCTCACCGGTCTCGAGGTCGAACTTCGCGGAGTGGCACGGGCAGACGACCTCTTCGCCCTCCACCCACCCGTCGGACAGCAGGCAGCGCTGGTGGGTGCACACGTCGCCCATGACGTAGAACTCGCCGTCCACCTTCGCCACCAGTACCTCCTCGCCGTCCACCTCGAACCCCTCCACGTCGCCGTCATCCAGTTCGTCCGCGCTGCAGACCGGTTCCATGCACTGTTCCACGGCGGACAGGCTTATATGGATTGCGCGCGACCGGACGGCATGGAGCAGGCGTACGAGGACGCGGTCGCTGCGCTGTACGACCACCGGACGTTCCGCGGCAAGATATCGCTCGACCCAATCCGCGCCGTGATGGAGGCGCTCGGCCACCCGGAGCAGGACTTCCCCGCGGTCCACGTCGCCGGCACCAACGGGAAGGGCTCGACCGCGACCATGCTCGCCGGCGCGCTCGAGGAAGCGGGCTACCGGACCGGCCTGTTCACCTCCCCGCACCTCACCGACTTCCGGGAGCGGGTGCGGGTGGACGGCGACCGCATCTCACGCCGCGCTGTCGTCGACCGGTACCGGGACGTCGCCGCCACGGACGTTGACACGTCGTTCTTCGAGTGCATGACCGCGATGGCGTTCGACCACTTCGCCCGCGCGGATGTCGACATCGCGGTCGTGGAGACAGGGATGGGGGGACGGGTCGACGCGACGAACGTCGTCGAGCCGGCGTGCTCCGTCATCACCAACGTCGCCCGGGAGCACACGCGGTGGCTGGGGGAGACCCCGGAGCAGATAGCGTACGAGCTCGCCGGCATCGCGGAGGCAGATGTACCGCTGGTCTCGGGCGCCACCGGTCCGCCGGAGGACGTCATCGCCGCGGCCGCCCGGGCCGAGGGCGCACCGCTCCGCGGCGTGGACCCCCGCGCGGCGCCGGTCGCCGACGACCGGCTGGCGCTGACGCTGGACATCGACGGCCGCCCGGTCGAGACGGGACTGGTCGGCCGGTACCAGGTGGACAACGTCGACACCGCGCTCGCCGCTCTCGACGCGCTCGACCGCGACGTCCCGCGGGCCGCGGTGCGGGACGCGCTGGCCGGTCTGCAGGTGCCCGGCCGGATGGAGCCAGTCGCCCGCTCCCCGCTCGTGCTGCTGGATGGCGCGCACAACCCGGAGGCCGTGCAGCGGCTGCCGGCGACGCTCGCGGACATCGAGACGGGCCGGGTCACCGCGGCGGCCAGCATCATGGCGGACAAGGACTGCGGGGCGATGCTGTCCACGCTCGAGGACGTCGCCGACCGCATCGTCCTCGCCGAGGCGGACATCGACCGCGCCGCCGACCCGTCCGACCTCGCGGACCACGTCGAGGCGACGGACTGCGCGGTCGTCCCGGACCCGGCCGACGCCCTCCACGCCGCGGTCGATACGGCGTCGGCCGACGACACCGTGCTCGTCACCGGATCCCTCTACTTCGTCGGCGACGTGAAGGCGGTGCTGGAAGGAGCCGGACTGTGAGCGGGTGGCGCTACTAGGACAGGAACAGGTAGGTGGCGCCGAAGAGCACTGCGCCGGTGAGGGCGTAAAACGCGTAGGGGGCTGCAATGGCGGCGATGACTGCGTCGCGTCTGGAGACATCGTCGTACCCCTGTTGCAGTCGCAGGGAGATGCCGATGCCTGCTAGATGGCCGGCGAGGAAGAGGAGTCCCGCGGCGATCGGCCGTGACCCGGAGTAGGGCGTGAGTATCAGGAACAGGAATACAAGCGTCATCCCTGCCACGAACCCGGCGGTCGTGCCGTACACCGCTGCCCGGTGCAGGAAGCGCCGCTCATTCGGCGATCTGAACATGTGATGGAGGTATCCTGCAGCGATTACGGCGGCGAACGGGAGGCCGCCGTAGAACAGGTACTGCTGCAGAACCTCCGGCAGGGACACGATGTGTGTTCCGCAGACACAGGGTTTCACGAGAAGGAACTCTTCGTATCCTGCGAGTTCTCCTAAACAGTTATCGAAACACCGTTTCGTGATGAAGAGCCTGGTGTAGCCTGTGGACAGTATCGCGGCTATGAGTCCGTACAGCGAATACCGCGTCCGCCAGTCGTCGAACCGCTCGATCGCATCCATCGTCCTACTTTCGGCAGTACGTCGCTATTTCCAGCTCCCCCTGCTCCTCCCGTTCCGCCTCGACCCACTCGTCTTCATCCCAGTCCGGGAAGTGCGTGTCGCCGTCCGGGCTCTCCGGTATCTCGGTGATGCGCATCCGGTCCACCAGACCGCGGTCAAGGAACTGCCGGTAGATGGACT
>JAXINY010000049.1:0-2849 GCA_034190525.1 Asbonarchaeaceae archaeon (SeqCode)
GGGGCAGGATTCGAACCTGCGAACCCCTGCGGGACACGGCCCTGAACCGTGCACCGTTGACCAGACTTGGTTACCCCCGCATACAGGCGGATACCGCCTGCTCCTACCTGTCGCGGATATTCTTTTTAACGCTGGCCTGTCCCGTGGACATCCATGGCCGATACCGTGCTGCTCCTGGCGTCGCTGCTCCTCCTTATCGCAGGGGTTATTGGCAGCGTCACACCTATGCTGCCCGGCGCGCTGTTCTCCATCGCCGGCGTCCTCGTCTACTGGGCTGGAACCGGGTTCGCCGCACCGGGCGACCTGTTCATCGCGTTCACACTCCTCGTCGGCGGAGCTGCCGTCCTGTTCGACTACTTTTCCGGCGCGATATCGGCAAAGGCGGGTGGTGCGTCGCTGTGGACGACCGCGGTCGCCGGCGTAGTCGGCCTGTTCCTGTTCCTCGTGACCGGGCCGGTCGGCATCCTCGTCGGTGTCGCGGCGACCGTGTTCGCCGTCGAGCTCTACCGGACGCGCGAACCGCGGGACAGCCTCGAGGCATCGCTGTACGCCGCCGCGGGGATGCTCGCCTCGGCCGCGGTCCAGCTCGCGGTCGCGCTCGCCATCCTCGCCGGATTCCTCCTCGCACTGTTCCTCTAGCTGCCCGGGTCGATGCGGTGGTCGAACAGCGGCGCGTCAACGACCACGGTCTCGTACCCGCCGCCCTCCCCGGCCGGGTGGAACCCGTGCTCGTCCGCCAGCGCCACCAGCTCGTCCACCGCCGCGCCGTCCAGGGTGCGGCCCTCCCACGCCGCGTCCAGCCCGCGGGCGGCGGTCGCCGTGATCTGCACCTCGAATCCCGTGTCGATGAGCCACCGCATGTACCGCTCCTGGTTCTCCGCCCACAGCGGTGCGAACGCCTTCAGCCCGGCGCGTTCGGCCACCCGTTCCACGCGGTCGCGCTGGTACTGCGACGCCAGCGCCCCCGCGACCACGCCGTCAACACCGTGCTCGTCGCGCGCCCGGTGCAGCGCCCGCTCCAGGTCGTCGAGCTCCGCCTCCTTCTCCCCCGCGGTCTCCACCGCGACCAGCGGCAGGTCGAGCGCGTCCGCCTGCGCCGCCACGATGCTGTCGGCCTTCTTCACGTCGAACATGTAGCTCGCCGCGTTGTCGCTCCGCAGCGTCACCAGGCAGGCGATGTCGTGGCCGCGGCGGTGCATCCGGTGGAGCGCCGCGGTCGAGTCCTTCCCCCCGGAGGTGAGCGCCGCCAGTCGCCACTCCGCCTCGCTCCGCAGGTCGTTGAGGTACGCCTGCTTCCGGTCGCACCCCGCGTTCCGGGCCAGCCGGTCGATGGCCTTGTCGAAGTTGCTGCCGTACTGCGCTGCGGTCTTCTCCCGCCACGCCACGTCCTCTGGCACGCCGAGCTGCTCCGCGGCCGGTCGGAGAACCGCCTTGCGCGTGCCGTCCCGCACCTTCTGCTCCGCCGGGATTGTGAGGCTGTGCCGCACCAGACTGTGGTCAAGGAACGGGACGCGGAGCTCGGCGCCGTGCCGCATCGCCACCACGTCGTCGCGGTACAGGTCGCGGTGGAACAGCGAGCGGAGGCCGGACAGGCAGTCCCGGTTCAGGTCGCCCTGCTGCCGGCTGTACCCGGCGTACAGCTGCTCCGCGCCGAGGCCGGACATGGCGACGCGCTCGTCCGCCGCTTCGAGGGCGACGTGGAACGGCAGCGCCACCCCCAGCTTCACCGCGCTCGTCGTGGACAGCCAGTCCGCCAGCCGCGGCAGCGCGTCCGCCACCTGATTCAGATCCGCCTCGACGTGCTCCAGGTCGAACCCGCACCGCTCGGCCACATCGACCGCCCACTCCCGGTCCCGCGGCGCGGCCGTGTTCCCGTGCTGGATGCTCGCCGTGTAGCACGTGAACTCCGCGCCGACATCCTGCAGCAGGTGGGCGAGCACCGTCGAGTCCAGGCCGCCCGAGAAGAGCAGCGCGATGGGTTCGTCCGGCACCCGCTTCGCGACCGCGTCCCGGAGCCGGTCCGCCACCGCCGCGGCGTTCTCCTCCAGCGTCCCGCCGGCCGCGTCCGGGTCGTACGTGAAGAAGTCGCGCTGCTCGAACCACGTCTCGCCCGTTCCCGGGTCGTGGCGGAGGACGCTGCGTGGATGCAGCTCCCGCGGCTCCCGGCCGGCGGCCTCCAGCGCCTGCCGCTCGGACGCGAACGCGAACGGCTCCGTCGCGTACCACAGCGGCTTCACCCCGAGCAGGTCCCGCGCCAGCAGCAGCTCGCCGTCCTGCACGTGGGCGACCGCGTACACGCCGTCCACCGCGTCAAGCGCGTCAGCGCCGTCCGCCTCGAGCAGCGCGTGCAGCAGGTCGGCGTCGTTCTCCGCGTCGATGCCGTGTCGCTCCGCCTGCCCCTCCCAGTCGTATATCTCACAGTTCGCCGCGAGCGTCGTGTCCTCGCCGATTGGTTGCGGCACGTCCCCCACGATGGGATGGTGGACGTGGCCGATACCGGCGTCGCGGTCGATGCGGCAGGTGTCGCCGCGGTGCTGCAGGTGCTCGACGAGCGTCTCGACGTCTTCACCGCCTGCTATCCCGCACATGACCGTCCTCTGCTGCTGGAACCTTAAGAAACCGTGAAGTTACTCCTCGAGCCGCCCCATCTCGCTCTGCAGCTCCTCCAGCTCGCCGCGGAGCTCCCGGACCGACTCGTCGATGACGTCCTCCTCGACCTCCTCGACAGGGGTGTCTTCGTCGATGTGGATCTCGATGTCGTGGATCTCCGGGACGCGCTGCTCGATGTCGTCAAGCTGCTCGTCCAGCCGCTGCGCGTTCTCGACGAACACGTCGATGCTCTTCTCCTT
>JAXINY010000092.1:0-2825 GCA_034190525.1 Asbonarchaeaceae archaeon (SeqCode)
CTACGCCCCAACGGGTAAGGGCTGAAGGCATCTAAGCCTGAAACCGTCCTCGAAACGAGTCTCCTACAGGTGCCCGTAGAAGACGGGGTGATAGAGGGGCGGTGTACGCGCCAAGGCAACGAGGCGTTCAGCCGACCCCCACTAAGAACCGGACCACGGCCACCGACGTGTGCCTTTGACAGCTTCAACAGGCGAGGGAAACGAGTGCATCGTTCTTCCAAGAACGATGCTCGCAGGAACTCCGCCAGGTGTTTCGAGTGCTCGGAAATCCTTACGGATTTCCTGCGAAAGAAATTCCTTCGGAATTTCGTGCATCACCTGCTTGCTCTTTCCTTTTTCCCTTTTCACGCACGGGAGCTATACCGCTGTTTTTAAATCTTCGTTTCGGCTGCTTGCACCGGTGTGGAGCAGGAGGACCGACCGTTGCTTCCAACGTAGGAAGTGAACAGGAAAGTCCCGCCTCCCCCGGGCTGGCAACGTCACACTGGCCGGCGCGGGAGCACGTGGACCGGCGAAACACCGGCTTCTCCCGTCAGGGAGATGGCGGTTCGAGAAGCGACCGACAGGGAGCTTCGAGCAGGATGCCGGGTGCCGAGAGGTACGAGACCGGGAGCAGAAACGACACGTCCACCGTCCGCGGACGCGATGAGGCCCGACCAGGACCGACCCGTTGCAGGCGACGTCCTGCAGCCGGCCGACGCGCGGACGCCCGGACGCTGAAACGTGCCCGGTGCCACGGAGCAAGTCGCAAGGACGCGTAGTCGAATCGGTCACCGACATTCTCCCGCCAGGGAGAATGAAGGAGAAGGAAACGGCGCCAGCCGTTCCCGGAGAACAGAAGCGGGATTACTCCCTGCACCACACCGCCCCTCCTTTTCCCTCCTACAGCTCGTACTCGATGATATCGTCCTCGAGGTCGCGCATCGTCACCGCGATGCCATCGTCGCCGATGTCGGCGACGGCGTGCGCGCCGGTCGGGCCGTCCCCCGGCTCCTTCCGGGAGAACGGTTCGACGGTGACATGGTCCAGCCCCTTGAACCAGGTGTGGTCGTGCTCGTGGAGGTGGGCGTTGAACACGGCCTGGACGCCGCCGTGCTGGTCGATGAGGTGGTTGATCTCCTTCTTGTTCCCGCAGAACGCACGTTCCGGGTACACGTCCCACCAGACGTTGTCCTCGACGTTGTGGTAGTGGATGGGGTGGTGCGTGAAGAGGAGCGCGTCCTGCAGCTCCGGGAGGGTCTCCGCGAGGAAGTCGAGCTGCCCCTCCGTCACCTCGCCGCGGGAGCCGTGGACGTGCGGCGCCGACGTGTCCAGCACGATGGCGTCCTCGCCGCCGACATCGAACCGGCCGAACGGCTCCTGGTCGATGATATCGGCGACCTCTTCGGACGCAAGCGATACCACATCGTGGTTCCCCAATAGATACGTTGCCGGCGGGGACGCCGCCTCGACGCGGTCAACGACCTGTCCCAGGAGTGCGCGGTCCCGGCCCGACGACTCCTGGTAGGTGCCGGTCGACCCGCTGCCGACCATGTCACCCATGATGACGAGGTGGTCGACACCGGAGAGCCGGTCCAGCACCGCCTCGAGATGGTCGTACACGTCCTCCTCCCTGCCGGGGACGACGTGGATGTCGGCGATGAGGCCGATGCGCGTCATGTAGCTGTAACGCGGCACAGCAGCTTTTAACGGTGCCGACCGCAGCCCTCAATTTAAAAGAGTGCAGCAGGTGTGGGGTGGTATGGCACAGCAGGAGCAGGGCGGCAAGCTCCCCGGCGGGATGGGCGGCCTCGTGCAGTACTACGACGAGTACGAGGAGCCGCTGTCGTTCGACCCGAAGGTCATCGTCGCGTTCATCTCCCTCTTCATCCTGGTGGAGATCGCGGTCCACGTCTTCAGACCGCTGTGACCCCGCATTTAAATCCCGGAACGCCACATGTCCTATCATGTGGGCCCGTAGCTCAGTCTGGACAGAGCGCTCGGCTTCTACGGCGATCCGTTCCCGGCTCCCGTGAACGGTCAGACGGAGATACCGAGTGGTCGGCGGTTCGAATCCGCCCGGGTCCGCTATGACCGTTGAGGTACGCGAGACGTCGTTCGAGGAGGCCGATGCGGTCCATCAGCACATCCCGGAGTTCGGTGACGACCACCTGCAGCAGAACCATGCAGAGAAGGGCGTGCCGGGGGCAGATCCGACCTACCTCGTGGCGTCGCACGACGGAGAACCGGCCGGCTATCTCATCGCCTACGACAAGTTCCAGGACGGCTCCTACTACGTCTGGATGGCAGGGGTCCGGCCGGACCACCGGCGGAACGGCGTCATGTCGGCACTCGTCTCGGACGTTCTGGACATCGCGCGTGACCGTGGATACGACAGCGTCAAGATAAAGACGCGGAACGAGCGCCGCGGCATGCGGCACTTCCTCATCGACCACGGCTTCGATGTCTGCGGGTTCGAGCCGGTGGGAGACCTGGAACGGCACGAGATACTTCACATCCGGGACGTCTGACGATTACCGGGACTCGACGACGACCGTCCCGCCGTGCGCGGCGCGGGCGTGGTTGTGGTACCCCCACTCCCCGGTCTGCTCGAAGGTGAAGCTGTAGGTCGAACCGGTCCCGCACTGGTCGAAGGCGCTCCCGTCGTTCGGGCAGTGCTGGTTCAGCCCTGTCCCGTCGTACTCGGTGTGGGTGGGGTGGACGTCGGAGCCGACCCACATCTCCGGGCCCTGCGACTCCCACCGCACCGTGTCACAGCGCTGGACTGTAATCTGCTGCGGGGTGAACCCCCCGCTGCTGTACGAGACGGTATGTGTCTCGGCCTG
>JAXINY010000086.1:0-2761 GCA_034190525.1 Asbonarchaeaceae archaeon (SeqCode)
CCGCCACCTCCTTCGCGTGCGCGGGTGACCGGATGGACGCGTCGGTCCCGACCTCCAGCAGCGGCACGCCCAGCCGGTCGAGATCGAACACGCCCTCCTCCTTCTCCTTCGCGTGGATGCCGGCGGAGTCCTCCTCCAGCTCCACGTCCTCGATGGCGACCTCGCCCTCGGATGTCTCGATATGCCCGTCAAGCCCCACCACCATCGTCCGCTGGAACCCGGCGGTGTTGGAGCCGTCGATGACCGTCTTCCGCATCACGTGCACCTCGTCCGGCGTCTCGCACCGCAGCAGCTTCACGGCCTGCAGCGCTGTCTCGAACGCCTCGTCGTCCACGGGATGCGGCGGCTCCTCGTCCAGCTCCACGAGGCAGGACACGTCGTCGAACACGTTGTAGGTGAACCGCTTCTCCTTCAGGTACTCGAACTGCGCCGCCCGGTCGACCTCCCCCATCTCCGACGGCACCGGCCGCAGCTCCCGCTCCACCGCCGCGTCCGGCTGCTCGCCGGGCTCCGTCGGACAGGCGCAGAACAGCTTCGTGCCGGTGTCCAGCTGCTGGTGGATCTCGATGCCGCAGCGGAACCCGATGTCGTCGTAGTCAATATCCGAATCCGTCATGCTCCTCACGCTCCACCAGCTCGCCGGCGACGTTTTCCTGGAACAGCTCTTCCGCCTCCTCCCGGGAGTCGGCCTGGCCGAGCGCCCACATCAGCTTGACGTACGCGACCTCGGTCAGCATGGTCCCGGCCGGGATGACGCCGCGGTCCTGAATCTTGACCCCGTACTCGTAGACGTTCATGTTGACGCGGCCGTTGATGCACTGTGACGTCATCACCGCCACGCCGTCCCCGGCCAGTTCCCCGATCCGGTCCAGGATGACGTCGTGGTGCTCGGTGTGCTCGTCGAAGCTGTTGACCGGGAAGTGCCCCAGTCCGGTTCCCTCGAGCACGACGCCGCTCTTCCCCTGGACCGCGTCCAGCATCTCCGTGTCGATCCCGGGCCGGGACTTGAGCAGGCCGACATCGGTGTCAAGCTCCGTCCGCAGCGCGAACTCGCCGGATGCGTCATCCGGCTCCTCCCGGAGCTCGACATCGCCGGACCGGTGGTCGACGAGGGCGACCGGCCCGGTGTCGATGCTGCGGAACGCGTCCCGTCGCGAGGTGTGCATCTTGCGGGCGCGGACGCCGCGGTGGATCGCCGCCGTCGTATCGCTGGTGCCGGCGTGCATGCAGATGTAGACGCCGGGAATATCTTCCTTGATGAACTCGACCGCGGACAGGAGGTTCATGGCTGAATCGCTGGACGGCCGGTCGCTGGACCGCTGCGCCCCGACGAGGACGACCGGGATGTCGATGTTCTCCAGCATGAACGTGAGCGCGGCGGCGGTGTACTGCATCGTGTCCGTCCCGTGGCCGATGATGACCCCGTCTTTCTCCCGGTGCTCTGCCACTGCCTCCGCGAACGCCTGCCAGTGCGCCGGTTCCATGTCACCGGAGTGGATCTGCCCCAGCACCTCGCTCTCCACGTTCGCCTCCTCGAACAGCTCCGGGTAGAACTCGAACAGCTCCTCCGGGTCGAACGCAGGGATGACACCGCCCTTCTCGTAGCTGACCTTCGACGCGATCGTGCCACCGGTGTGCAGCACCGCGATGTCGGGCTTGTCCGGATCCGCGTCCGGCAGGTCGACCTCCGTTACGTCGCTCTCCTCTCGCCGCTCCACCAGCTCGATATCCGTGTCATCGGTGTAGGCGATGCCGGTGTTGTACCCGTTGTCGAGCTTGAGAACGAGCGCGTCACGGTCGCCCTGCGCCGACCGCGGCATCAGCCGGCCCTCGTACGCCTGCCCGTCCCGCTCCACGCGGACGAGGTCGCCGACATCGACCCCGGCGTCGTCGAGCGCCGCCTGCACCGCCTCGCTGTACATGCCTACGACAGGGGCGTCAAAGGTTAAAAACAGTGCCGGGTCAGGAGGTCGAGATACTCGTCTCCTCGGACACGAGGGACGGGCAGTCCCGGCTTGCCGCGCGGATCTTGTCCGGCTTCTCGTCCGTCCCTGAAATCGTGGTGCTCTCCACCTCGCCGGACGCCAGGCCGCTGACGTAGGTGCGCGCCTGTACGGTCGCCCCGACGAATGCAGTGACAGAGATGTTGTTCAGGTCCACGGTGCCGGTGTTCTCGACGCTGACGTCGGTCTGGCTGTTCGCGCTGTCGTACACCGCGTCGTACACGTCGAGGCCGGCGTAGGAGCACTGGATGAGCTGTTCGCTCTTGTTGCTGAGCTCCTGGCTGCGCTGCTCTGTGAAGCTGGTCACCCACGCGGTCAGGATGGCCGCGACCGCCATGGTGAACGCGATGAGCAGCACTGCGGCGATGAGCGGGGAGACGCCCTGCCGCGCGTTGCCTCCGTCCATACCGTTGGACTGGCCGCGCGAGCCTATATAAACCTTCTCACATGAACACCGCCGCCACCGTGTACCCGATGCCGAGCAGGATGGCGACGTGCTTCGCCCCCGCCTTCAGCTCGCCCTCGGACAGGCGGCCGATGACCATGCCGGAGAAGATGGACTGGACGATGACCAGGAACCGGAACACGCTCCTGTACGTGGTGATGAGCTCCTCCGCCGACAGGCCGGACGACTGGAGCGGGCCGATGCTCCCGGAGAACGTCAGGCTCGGCAGCAGGAACCGGATGAGCACCACGAGCACACCGAGGAACACGAAGTAGATGATGTACCCGGTTATCATCTCGCCGTAGATCTGGCT
>JAXINY010000054.1:0-2650 GCA_034190525.1 Asbonarchaeaceae archaeon (SeqCode)
GCGTGATGAACACCTTCTCGATGTCCATCAGCCCGACCTGCAGCTTCATGATGCTCTTCTGCGCCCCCTCGCCGCAGTCGAACAGCAGCCGCTCCCCTCTGAAGTTGAGCAGGTTGGCGGCGAGGTCGCGGCGGGCCGTCGGGACCGCCGAACTGGTGCCGAGCGTGTGGAGGTCTATCATGCCCGGGGATGGGCCGGGGACGTATAAACAGTTTTCGCATCCGACCAGCGGCTTTATACGCCGCCCGCTCCGTGGTGTGGACATGGTGGTCGAGGACCGGCGGCGGTTCCTCCGGCAGCTCGGGGCCGCCGCCGGCACTGGCATCGCGGGCGGCGCGGCGTTCGTCCGGCTCGACCGGTCCGACCGCCTCGCGGCGGAGCGGCTCGCCGGGGTGTACGACGCGCTCGGGCTGCGCGGCCCCCTCCGCGGCCAGACCGACGTCCCGCCGGACTACATGGACTACCTGCAGCCCGGCGATTCTGTCATCGAGGACATTGCCGGGACCGCGGCGCTGAGCGACGACCTCGGGGCGTACCGGTGTCTCGGTATCGACAGGGAGATGCGGTACCCGCCGGACCTCGACCCCGGTATCCAGCGCGACTGGGTGGCACCGCCGGACTACTTCGAGACAGGTGTGGGGGACTGCGAGGACTACGCGCTCGGGTACGCGTCGGTGCTGGAGGCGCTCGACCACCCGTCCCGGTTCGTGGTCGGCGCGGTGGAGTACGGCGACCAGGAGCGCGGGCTGCACGCGGTCACCGAGACCCGTATCGACGGCGACTGGTACGTGACCGAGGTGAACCGGCCGGAGCTCCTCTACCGCCGCGACGTGTTCCCCCGCACGGTGTCGTACTGGAACCCGGTCGCGATGTTCGGCGTCGACCTCCCGTACCAGGTGTACGACCCGGCGGCGCAGCGGTGAGCAGGGGTCAGGGGATGCGCGAGAGCTAGTCCACAACGTACACGTACCGCGTCAGGGAGCGGTGCACGTACAGCTCGAACCGCGGCTCGTACCCGCCCAGCTCCGGACGGTCGGATACGAACACCGCCGTCTCCGCCAGGTCCGCCGCCCGCTCCGCGAACGCCTCCGCCGGGTCGTCCTCGGTGACGGACGCGTTCCCGTACGGCAGGTCGGTGACGACGGCGTCGAAGTCCCTGTCGAACACCGCGTCCACGTTACCGAACTCCGCCTCACGTATATCCGCGTCCACGCCGTAGTCCGCCAGGTTCGTGCGCGCCCCGTCCACCATCTCGGCCTGGACGTCGCTGCCGTACACGTCGCACCCGAGCAACCCTGCCTCGAGGAGGATGCCGCCGGTGCCGCAGAACGGGTCGAGCACGGTGCCGCCCCGCGGCACGCCTGACAGGTTGACCAGCGCCCGCGCGAGCCTGGGGTGGATGGTCACCGGGGAGGAGAACGGCCGTTTCTGGTTCGTCCGTGCCTCGAACCGGCCGCGGTCCACCTCCGCAGCGAGGCGGCACAGGTGCGCCTCCCCGCCGGCGAGGTAGATGCGGAACACCTCCTCCGGCGCGTCCAGCTCCACCGCGGCATCCGAGTTGCCGTCGATGATGCGGCCGACGTTCTCCTCCAGCTCGTCCGGGGCCGCCGTGTCGTCCGCCCTCACCACGCGCACCGCGAACGGCGCTCCCGCCGCGATGTCCGTCGCGGCAAGCTTCTGGTACGCGTCCGGGTCGAACGAGTGCAGGTGCTCGGCGACCTCGAAGGTGAGCGCCACGCGGTCCGCCGCGCGGTCGAGGCCCTCCCCGTCCAGGAGGACGAGGCCGCCCCCGGCCCTGTCAACCACCTCGTGGTCGATGCCGTCACCGTCCAGCGCCCCCCGCAGCTCGGCGAGCGGGAGGTCGGGGTGTTCCCGGGAGAGGAGGACGGCGTACCGCATACCAGATCGTCGGTGCTGCAGCCTTTTAATCGCTCAGGGGTTCCACGGTCCCGTCCGGATGGAAGCGATACGGTTCGCCGCATCGGATGGAATTTTGAGCCGGTTCTAAATCCGTGTCTCCTACCGTGGTTACCGTGCGGCTGGTTGTGACCGAGAACGCGATGCAGGCTCTTGACGAGGTTCCGGACAGGGTCGAGGAGACCTTCTGGAGCAAGATCGAGGATGTGGAGCGGAACCTCGACCTCGGTGCCGAGCCCGCCGCGGCGTTCGACAAGTACCTGTCAGGCAGGATGCATCCGGTCCTCCAGATGAACCTCGGCCGCGATTACCGCGCCTGGTTCCTTGAGGGCGTGCATCTGAGGGGGCAGGACGAGCGCGCGGTGTACGCCCTGACCGTGCTGTCAAAATCGGACGCCGAGGAGCTGTCCGGAACGATACAGGACGCTGTCAGCTTCTTCCACGCCGCTCTCGAGCGGTCTCAAGATCCATAGTCCGTCCCGCCGCGATATCCTGGACCGCGTCCGCGAGCTCCTGCTTCAGTGCTTCAGTCTGTTCTGCATCCCCCACAGTGGTCGACATACCGACCCAGTGGCAGGAGAGATATTTAAAATGAGGCCGTGGTTCCATGACGCACCGCTTCTGGAACCGCCTCACGGGAGCAGCCAGCCGGCCTCCTCCTCAGTCATCACCACGACGGCGCTCCACACCACCAGCACGGCCAGCGCGGTCTGCCCCTGGTCCGCGGCCGCCC
>JAXINY010000005.1:0-2570 GCA_034190525.1 Asbonarchaeaceae archaeon (SeqCode)
TTCAAGGTGTACTGCGAGGACGGGAACGAACGCACCTGCCGCATCCCTGGTTCCAAGCGGCGCGGCATGTGGATCCAGCGGGACGATGTCGTGCTGGTGGAGCCGTGGGACGTGCAGGGCGACGAGAAGGGTGACATCGTGGAGAAGTACTCGGCGGCGGAGCGGGACTGGCTGGAGGACGAGGGCTTCCTCGAGGAGCTGACCGAGTTCCTGTAGCAGCCCCATCCCGCGTACGTACGATGGTGGTCCAGGGACTAGAGCGGGATCCTGCCCAGCCCGCCAAAGATGAACATCGCCACGGCGATGGCGAAGCCGCCGACGAGGAACCACACCAGGAGCGCGTCCCCGGAGAGCCCGAATACGAACCTGAGGAGGGCGAACAGCCCGGCGACGACCACGATCAGGCCGCCGATGAAGACTGCCCCGGTCTTGCCGCGTATCTGTCCGGTCCGGGCCATATCCACCGCCGTGTTGGCGTCCCGGCCTTATAAGACTTCTGACGGGCCGGCCTGAACGTTAATAACCGTCGCGCCGCCGGACAACGGCATGGAGCTGTTCGACTCGTCGGAGGCGCGGAAGAACGTCGAGAACGTGCTCGACCGGGACACCATGGAGGCGCTGTACGCGCTGTCCGACGACGGCCGGTTCGACGTGCTCCGAGGGTTCGTGAAGGACGGGAAGGAATCCAAGGTCGCGGTCGCGGAGCGGGACGGGGAGCTCCTCGCCGTGAAGCTGTACGTCGTCGAGGCATCCAACTACGAGGACATGGCACAGTACCTGCGCGGCGACCCGCGGTTCGAGGACCTCGCCGGCGACCGGCGCAGCGTCATCGAGGCGTGGGCGCGGAAGGAGTTCCGCAACCTCGAGGCGGCGCGCGACGCCGGCATCCCGGTGCCGGAGCCGGTCGCGGTGGAGAAGAACGTCCTCCTCATGGCGTTCATCGGACAGGACTACCGGCCGGCGCCGCGGCTACAGGAGGTTGACCTGGAGAACCCGGGGACGGCGCTCGACCGCATCGTGGAGTACATGCGGACGCTGTGGCGGGACGCGGAGATGGTGCACGGCGACCTGTCCGCGTTCAACATCCTGCTGTGGGACGAGCAGCTGCACCTCATCGACTTCTCGCAGGCCGTACCGCGGCGGCACCCGCGGGCGGGGGAGCTGCTGCGGCGCGACGTCACGAATATCTGCGACCACTTCCGCCGGGCGTACGACATGGCGGTCGAGGACGACGAAATACGTGACCGGATAACCGGCGGAGAGGAACTGTAAGCCGTCAAAACAGCGGCAAGAGGCGGAGGAAGGTATTTAAAGGTTCGGACGAACCGGTTTGTACAGTGAGGCACCTGAGGATACCCGACGAGCGGGTCTCCGTTCTTATCGGCGAGGACGGTGAAACGCTCGAGGAGGTGGAGGACCTCACCGGGTGCGACGTCGATGTCGACGGTGTCGAGGTCACAATCGACGGCGACCCGCTGGAGGAGATCCGCGCCTTCAACATCGCGAAGGCTATCGGCCGCGGGTTCTCCCCGGACAGGGCCCTCAGGCTGCTGGAGGATAACGCCGACCTGTGCGTGATCGACGTGACAGAGTTCGCACCGACGGACAGCGCGACCGAGCGGCTGAAGGGCCGGGTCATCGGCAGGGACGGCGAGACGCGGGAGAAGATACAGAACGATACGAACACCGAGATAGCGGTGTACGGGAAGACCGTGTCCATCCTCGGGAACGTGCAGAACGTGCAGGTGGCGCGGGAGGCGGTGCGGATGCTGCTGGACGGCCGCTCCCATTCGACCGCGTACAACTACATCGAGAAGAACCTCGGGAAGATCAAGCAGTGAGTGATACGATGGCTGACGACGACATCGCGGTGGAAGAGGAGCACAGGGAGATATCGGTCGCGGAGTTCTTCGAGAAGAACCGCCACCTGCTCGGGTTCAACAACCCGCAGAAGGCCATCATCACCTGTATCAAGGAGGCGGTCGACAACTCGCTGGACGCGTGCGAGAAGGACGACATCCTCCCGGAAATCCACGTCACCATCGAGGAGGAGGGCGACAAGAACCTGCGGTTCCAGGTGAAGGACAACGCCATCGGCCTGTCCAAGGACACCATCCCGAACGTGTTCGGGAAGCTGCTGTACTCCGACAAGTTCCACAAGCTGCAGCAGTCGCGGGGGCAGCAGGGTATCGGCATCTCCGCCGCGGGCATGTACGCGCAGCTGACCACCGGGACACCGGTGAAAATCTACTCGCGGCAGAAGGGGGCGGAGGACACGCACATGTTCAAGGTCCGTATCGATACCGAGACCAACGAGCCGGAGGTGCTGGAGGACCGCATCGTCGACGACTACGAGTTCGACCACGGCACCTCGCTCGAGATGGCCATCGAGGGAAAGTACACCGGCGGCCACCACTCGGTGGAGAACTACCTGAAGCACACCGCCATCATGAACCCGTACGCGAAGATCGTATTGAACGAGCCGGACGGGAACACCATCGAGTACCCGCGCGTCACGGACCAGATGCCGGAGACGCCGGACGAGATCCAGCCGCACCCGCACGGCGTGG
>JAXINY010000145.1:0-2562 GCA_034190525.1 Asbonarchaeaceae archaeon (SeqCode)
CTCCCGGGTCTTCGCCACCACCTCCTGCACCTCGCTCCAGTCCCGGACGTCGGTCTCCCAGAACCGTGCCTCGTATCCCTCCGCTTTCAGCTTCTCGTGGGTGCGCGGCCCGCCCTCCCGCGGGTCCTTCCGCACGTCGGCCACGACCACGTTGTAGCCCTCGTCGGCGAACCGGAAGCAGGTGTGGCGGCCGATCCCGGACGAGCCACCGGTGACGATAACGGTGTTCTGGGGCATAGGCAGTGAATACCGCTGTCTCCGCCACCCCTTAAAAATATTTGTTGCTATTTTTTAGTTATGACAAAACCGACATTCCGTGTGCCGGAAGACGCTGTCGCCGACGTGGACCGGTACGCCGAACAGGCCGGTATCGAGGACCGGTCCGACGTCCTCCGGACCGCGGTCGAGGCCGTCCTCCCCCACATCGAAGAGGGATACGTAGACCCGGATGAAAACGCCCTGATGGACGGATACAGCGGGGACACGGTGACGATCGGGTTCCGCGACTCCGCGGACTACGGCAGCCGTGTGCAGGAGGTCGCTGACCGCGCCGGCGTGTCAAAATCGTCGGTGTGGCGGACCGTCCTCGCAGAATACCTGGAGGACCCGGACCGGTACACCGCGGCTGCAGCGGGGCGGGATCGCGGCGGCCGTGCCAACGACGCAGCAGTTTTGCCCGGTTACATGGCCGAGGACGGCATCCTCAACCCGGCCACCCTGCTCTACCTGCGGGACGCCGTCGTCCGGCCGCACGTCCCCGCCGCCGCGGACACGGAGCTCGGATACCTGCTCGACCTGAAACTCGAGCACGTCCGGGAGCACCCTGACGACCGGGTCGCGACCGGGTCACACGCGGACCGGCTGGCGGACAGCATCGAACGGTTCGGCTACGACCACCCGCTGCCGTACGCGAACCTGGCGAATATCTACGGCGACAACTACGTCGAAGACCTGGAAGAAGAATTCATGACGGTCGCGGCGTACCTGGACGGGAAGGACTAGAACTTCTTGTTCTCCAGCACGCTGATGATGTAGCCCGCGACACGGTTCCGCAGCTTCTTGCTCTCCACGAAGTCCATCTCCTTCAATTGCTCCTTGTTGTGGTCGAAGTCCTGCTCGAACCTGTCACCGTGCTCCTCCACGAGCTGCCGTGACAGCCGCTTCACATGCTTCGGCCTTACGCGTCCCATCGCACTGACGCAGGTGCCTGAGACTCTTATAAACCCTTTGTCCACAGCCACAGCGCCGCCAGCATCGCCGCGCCGATCAGGAGCGAGAGGGCGGCCACGCCCCTGTTGCTTCCAAATACAATCGGAATCGGCCCAATAAATACGACGCCGCCGGCCTCCGCATCGACGCTGTCTCCGCTGCCCAGCGCGGCACCTGCCACGACCAGGGCGGCTCCAAGCAGCAGGAGCACCATGCCGGCATGGGTAAGAGGCGCTGCGTCCATACACAGGTTTCAACGCCACAGAGATTTTAATGAGCAGTGCCGCCGCACCTGGTTTCAGTGGTAGGAGAGCATGGAATTGCGTGCATCAACCGGCGAAATTGTTGTCAAAGAGCTTTTAACTGGCGCCGCAGATGCTACAGTATGAACGTGGACCGGGACGGCGTAGGCCGTGGCTCATTTAATACTTGCCCCTGTTACCTCCGGTATGCAGCTGGCGAAGACCGTCGCCGGCATCTACGTCCTGGACGGCGACGAGGTCGTTGACAGCCGGACGTTCTCCCGCGACCAGTTGCCGGACGTGCTCGAGGAGGAGCAGCCGCTGGAGGAAGAATACAGCGACGCGGACCGTGTGGTGATATCAAGCGAACAGCTCGCCGAGCTCGCCGGGCTGTCAGTGGAGGATGTCCGCGGCCGGCAGCGGGACGCCGCGATGGAGCTGGCGCAGCAGGCGTTACAGGACGCGGGCGGCCGCGACCAGTTACTGGTGCAGGCGGTCCGCGCACTGGAGGACCTGGACGAGATCAACAACGAGCTGGCGGAGCGGCTGCGGCCGTGGCACGGCCAGCACTTCCCGGAGCTTGCAGAGGAAATCGACAGCCACGACCGGTTCGCCGGCCTGGTGGCGGAGCACGCGGACCGGGCCGGGATGGAGGACTACGAAGAGATCGCGGCTGACAGCACCGGTATCCCGCTCACCGGCCGGGACGCCGCGATGCTGGAGGAATTTGCGGCTCACCTGCGCGACAGCCACGCGTTGCGGGAGTCGCTGGAGGACTACGTGGAGGAGCTCGCGGAGGAGGTGGTCCCGAACCTTGCCGCGGTCGTCGGCCCGGTGCTCGCCGCCCGGCTCGTCTCCCTGGCAGGCTCGCTGGAGGAGCTGGCGAAGATGCCGTCCTCCACCGTCCAGGTGCTGGGCGCGGAGAAGGCGATGTTCCGGCACATGGAGGAGGGCGGCGCCGCACCGAAGCACGGTGTCCTGTTCATGCACGAGTACGTCCGCAAGGTCCCCGGTGACCAGCAGGGAAAGATGGCGCGCGTGCTCGCCAACAAGGCATCCATCGCCGCCCGCATCGACCAGTACGACGGCGAGTTCCGCGGCGACGAGCTCG
>JAXINY010000116.1:0-2538 GCA_034190525.1 Asbonarchaeaceae archaeon (SeqCode)
TGCCGTCCAGGTTGAAGAACACTGCGCACGTCATAGGGAGCGCCCGAGCCGGGATTTGAACCCGGGTCATGACCGTGACAGGGTCACATGATGGGCCGGACTACACTACTCGGGCGTGTCGCCGCCTCTGGCGTGTGTGAACGGGGTGAGATGAGGTTTAAATAGTTGGGCGGTGGCCGGGCCGGGTCAGTGCGGGATGCCCCAGCGGTACGTGATGAGGAACAGGACCGCAGCGACGAGCACCGCGCCGCCCACCAGGAGACCGTATTCCGGCACCAGGAACGCTAGGAAGACCCCTATCACGAGGAAGATGAGGACGAGGATGCCCTGCTGTAGCAGCCGCCGCATATACCCCTGTAGGGATGAGACGCTTAAATCGGTACCGGATCACTCCGCCAGCGCCGCATCGATGGCGCGGTGGACGGCGAGGCGGGCGGGTGCGGCGTCGAACAGGTCGTCGAACATGCCCGTGATGATCTCCCGCTTCGCCGCCGACTCGGCGATGCCACGGCTTCGCATGTAGAACAGGTCCTCCTCGTCGACGTGGCCGGTGGTTGCGGCGTGCGTCGCCTCGACGTCGTGGTTGTCGATACGGAGCTGCGGGGTGGTGTCGGCCTCGGCGTCATCCCCGACGAGAACCGTCCGCTCGTCCTGGAAGCTCTCCGTCCCCTCCGCCCCCTCCGCGACCTCCTGCACCCCCTTGTAGACGGCGCGGGAGCGGTCGAGTGCGACACCGCGCGCCTCGATGTCACACCGCGTATCGTCCGCCGCGTGGACCACGGTCGCGGTGTGGTCGAGGTGCTGGTCACGGGCGGCGAGGAACCCGAGGCGGTAGTCCAGCCGTGCGGCGCGGCCCTCGAGCGCCGTCGTGACCGTGTTCCGGTACAGGTCCGCACCGGTGGAGGCGACCGTCCACCGCACCTCCCCGTTCGCGGCGACGCGGGCGTGGCAGTCCGCGTACCCGGTCGCGTCGTCGAGGTCGTTGATCTTGGTGTACCGGAGCGTCGCGTCCGCACCGACCACCACCTCGACGACGGAGGAGTCGACCGCGCCGCTCCCCTGGTTCCGCTCGACGACCTCGGCCGCGGCGCCGTCCTCCACGATGACGACGACGTGGTGCGGGAAGAACCCTTCCCGGAGCTCCGTCGCGATGCGGACCGGTTCCTCGACCGCCACGCCGGAAGGGACGCGCACCAGGACAGCGTTGCCGGCGGCGAGGTCATCGGCGTGCCGGGCCGCCACCGTGTTCTGCTCCGGGTCGATCCGGTCGAACCGGTCGGACTCGTCCGCGGCCCGCACCTCGACCGTCCCAGGTGCCGTCACGGCGACGGTGCCACGACCGGGACCGCCGAGCTCCTCCGGGAACTCGGTCCACGTCCGTCCCGGCGTCCGCACCGAATCCGGTTGCTCCAGTTCTGTCATACCTGTCACCTCAGACTGGCCTCCGGGAGACTGCCCGCAGTCTCCCGGCTCGAAACCGCTTCGCGGTTTCTGCGAAGTTTGGGATTCACTCCGTTCACCCCAGACTGCCCTCCATCTCGAGCTGCACGAGGCGGTTGAGCTCGACCGCGTACTCCAGCGGGAGCTCCTTCGTGATGGGTTCGATGAAGCCGCGGATGATCATCTCCGCCGCGTCCTCCTCCTCGACGCCGCGGGACATCAGGTAGTATATCGCGTCGTCGTTCAGCTTCCCGACCGTGCCCTCGTGCGACACGTCCACATCGCTCTCGTTCACCTCGACGAACGGCATCGTGTCCGACCGGCTCTCGTCGTCGAACATCAGCGCGTCGCAGTCCACGTTCACCGAGGAACCGGCGGCGCCGTCGTGGACGCGGACGAGGCCGCGGTAGTTGGAGCGGCCGCCGTTCTGCGAGATGCTCTTCGACTCGACGGTCGAGTGCGTGTTCTCGGCGAGGTGGTGGACCTTCGCCCCGGTGTCGATGTCCTGGCCCTCGCCCGCGAACCCGATGGTGATGTGGTTGGCACGCGCGTTCTCCCCGACCAGGTACGACGACGGGTACAGCATCGTCACGGTGGAGCCGAGGGAGCCGGACACCCATTCCATCGTCCCGCCCTGTTCGACGATGGCGCG
This sequence comes from Asbonarchaeaceae archaeon (SeqCode), assembly GCA_034190525.1. Taxonomy (GTDB): domain Archaea; phylum Nanohalarchaeota; class Nanosalinia; order Nanosalinales; family Nanohalalkaliarchaeaceae; genus JALIDP01. The sequence continues at coordinate 2,093 of JAXINY010000116.1, forward strand.
CTTCGTGTTCAGGTTGTACGTGTTCGTCGACCAGTTCTGCACCGTCGAGTACTGGACGTGCGCGTTCTCCCGGACGAAGACCTCGACACCGCCGGCGTGCAGGTTGTGCACCGCGTAGTTGGGCGCGGAGCAGCCCTCGATGTAGTGCACCCTGGAGCCAGGCTCGGCGATGATGAGGGTGTGCTCGAACTGCCCCATCTCCGGCGAGTTCATCCGGAAGTACGCCTGCAGCGGCATCTCAACCTCGACGTCCTCCGGCACGTAGACGAAGGAGCCACCGCTCCAGACCGCGGCGTGCAGGGCGGCGAACTTGTTGTCCGCCGGCGGCACGCACCGCCGCATGAAGTGCTCCTTCACCAGTTCCTCGTGCTCCTGGACGGCCTGGTCCATGTCCATGAAGACGACGCCTTTCTCCTCCCACTGCTCCTTCAGGTTCTGGTAGGCGA
>JAXINY010000132.1:0-2538 GCA_034190525.1 Asbonarchaeaceae archaeon (SeqCode)
TTGTTCTGCCGCCTGGAACGCGGCCAGGCGTCCGCAAGGTGCCGTCTTGTCCGGACTAGACCACGGGGACCTACACCGACGCATCCGTGACCGGATTTAATAAGGTCTCCGGCCGGCGTCCTCTATTTAAAACTTGTCGGCCAACCGGCCGGCATGGACAGGGAGGAATGCGTTACCTGCGGCAAGAACCTTGACGCAGCCGAATCCTTCGTCGTCATCCCGTGCCCGGAGTGCGGCGAGGAGCTGCCGCGGTGCCGCCGCTGCAAAAAGCTGCGGAACGAGTACGAGTGCCCGGACTGCGGGTTCACGGGGCCGTAGGTGGTCCCGGTGCGGGCGGAGATCCTCGGGTCTGCACAGGACGGCGGTGTACCGCATCTCGGCTGCAGCTGCGACGCGTGCAGCAGGGCGCGCGATGACCCGTCGCTGCAGCGCTCCGCCGCCAGCCTCAGGGTGTTCGACGCGGACCGGGACGTGAACTATATCTTCGATGTCTCACCGGACATCCGGCACCACGTCGGCGACGAGTTCATCGACGGCGTGTTCCTGTCGCACGCGCACCTCGGCCACATCACAGGGCTGCTGTATTTCGGGAAGGAGGCCTTCAACGCCGACGAGGTCCCGCTGTACTGCAGCGAGACCGTTGCGGAGTTCCTGCGGGAGACGTCGCCGTACCGGACGCTCATCGACCGGGAGAACATCATCCTGAACGAGTTCGGTGGCAGCCCGGTGTCGGTGATGGGGATGCGGGTCCGGCCTGTCCCTGTGGAGAACCGTGGCTACCTCACCACCGACACGCACGCGTTCACCATCGAGACCGGTGATACGCGGCTGTTCTACATGACGGATATCGACCGGTGGACCGAGGACGCGGTCGCCGCCGTCGAGGACGCCGATATCGCCGTCGTTGACGGCTGCTTCTGGTCGAGCGACGAGATTGACCGGTACGAGAACGTGCCGCATCCGCCGGTGGAGGAGACGCTGGAGGAGCTCGGCCACGTCGACACCGACGTGTACCTGACGCACATGAACCACACCAACCCCGTGCTGCTCCCGGACGCCGACGAGCGGCAGCAGGTGGAGGACGCGGGGTTCACGGTCGCCGACGACGGTATGGAGATACAGCTGTGATACCATGGGTGAAGTAGCAGTCGTACTGAAGGTGATGCCGGAGGATACGGAGACCGATCTCGACCGGCTCGCGGACGGCATCCGGTCCGAGATCGACGTTGAGGACCTCCAGCACGAAGAGGTGGCGTTCGGCCTGACCGCGCTCCAGGTGTCCACCATCGTCGACGATGACGAGGGCGGCACCGACGCCATCGAGAGCGCGCTCCGCGGACTCGACGGCGTGCGGTCGGTCGAGGTCGAGGACATGCAGCGGCTCTAGACCTGCATCGTCCCGCCGCGGCAGACGTCGCAGCCGTGCTCCCGGCGGTGCTCCGGGCAGACCCGGGCGCCGCAGGCGTTGCACGACACGAGCTCCTCGGAGACCTCGCCGCAGTAGTCGCAGGTGCCGGCCATACACCCCTCACCGGTTTATAAGCTTTTACTGGTTTGGGAGGGTATGACCGGATACGGCGAAGAGGTACGGCCCGCCACCGGCGAGTTCGAGCGCATCGTCACCCAGAACGCGCACTGGGTCCAGCGGTATCTCAACGACCATGTCGATGACGGGCGTCGATACCGCGCCCGTCCGGGCCGCCCCGACAGCGATATTCCGGAGGGAGACATCCACATCTTCGATATCGACGAGTACGGCGGGGGTGCGAGGGATGACCCCGTCGCCCGGCTCCGGGCGCGGGAGAACGGAGCGATGGTGACGGGCGCGGTCAGCGATGTGAGCAACGTCTAATCGGATCTCAGACGCCATCTTGACACCTTCGTGACCGAGGTGTGGCGGCGGGACGAGGAGGAACTCCTCAGCTGTTATAAGCCCACGACACGAGGATGAGGCCATGGGCACCGACCTCGGCGACCTCATCGAGCCGGAGGAGATCACGTTCGAGGCGATGAACGACCGCACCCTGGCGGTCGACGCGATGAACACGCTGTACCAGTTCCTCAGCATCATCCGGCAGCCCGACGGGACGCCGCTGAAGGACGCCGAGGGACGGGTCACGTCCCATCTCTCCGGCCTGTTCTACAGGACCGGAAAGCTGTACCGGAAGAACATCGACCTGGTGTACGTGTTCGACGGCGACGTCCCGGACCTGAAGGCGAAGGAGAGCGCGGAGCGGCGGAAGAAACGGGAGGAGGCGCGGGAGGAGTGGGAGGAGCTGAAGGAGGAGGGGAAGCTGGAGGAGGCGTTCACCAAGGCGACGCAGTCCGCGGAGATGAACGACGAGATGATTCTGGAGGCGAAGGAGCTGCTGGACGCGATGGGCGTGCCGTGGGTGCAGGCGCCGAGCGAGGGCGAGGCCCAGGCCGCGCAGCTGAACCGTGAGGACGCGGTGTGGGCGGTCGGGGGGCAGGACTGGGACTCCCTCCTGTTCGGCGCCGGCAGGATGGTGCGCAACCTCACCATCACCGGGAAGCGGA
>JAXINY010000080.1:0-2496 GCA_034190525.1 Asbonarchaeaceae archaeon (SeqCode)
GCCACGAGGCTCGACAACGTCCCCGCCTGTCGCGGCGTCACCCAGATTTACGTGAAAATCCAGGGAGGTATCCGCGCTTTCCTCGCTGAAACCGGTTATTCCCGGGGTCTCTGGTTGTTCATCATATCCGAGGGTGATGGTCTTCTTCTCCGTCCCGACCGGCCCGAATCTGACTTCCGTGTTTATCCCATCGCCAGGTGATTTATCGATGTGTTCGAGATAGTAAGACTGGTTGTCCTGCCGGTATACGGCTGCATCGCCGGGACCGAGCCGGAGTTCATCAGTGTGGGTGTCACACCTTCCGTTGAGTACGTCTCTGATTTCACGTCCGCCCTCCTGTACCCCCTTGCCTCCAATAACTAGGCCGCCGAAGACTCCGGCGGTCTTCAGGACATCCCGTCTCCGCGGATTCATTTTATTGTAACAACTACGAAGAAATAAAATTTAAAAATTCCTTCTCTTTGAGCCTTCCCCGAGAATATTACTCGACGCGGACGTCGTCAACGTCGAACTCCTTCTGGAGGAACCGCTTCACCAGGTCGATGGTCTCGCCGCCGCGGCCGACCACGCGCGACCGCTGGTCGCTGTCCACCTTGATGACCGCAACGTCCTCGTCGTCGCCCTGGAGCTCCACCGCGTTGATGTCCGCCGGGACCAGGTTGTCGACGAACGCCTCGATGTCGTCCGAGTACCCGTACACCCGGACCTCCATGTCGAGGTTGTCCTGCACCTTCTTGATGGTGCTGCCGCCCTTCCCGACGGCCATCCCGACCTTCTCGTCCGGGACGACGAAGTGGGCGGAGCTGTCGTTGATGATGCAGTCCTGGACCTCGACCCCGGTGATCTCCTCGAAGACGTTTATCTTCCGGATGGTATCGCTGTCGAACGTGATGCTCATCGCGTCTCACTCCATCCCGACGACGCTCGCGGCGAACGGCTTCATGCACAGCGAGCCGAGCTCCTGGTTGTCAGCCTCGACCCGGCCGACCTCCACGCCGGCCTCCTCCGCCGCCGCGGCGACCTCGTCAACGATGTCGCCCGGGGCGTTGGACGCGACCACGACCCGGTCGAGCCGGTCCATCGCCTTCACTGTTTCCTCCGTCCCGATGACGAGCGCGTCGCGCTCCGCCGCCGCCTGCAGCTCGTCCTCGATACTCATCCGTCGTCACCCTCCCCGCCGAGGCGGGCGGCCAGCCACTCCACGAGCGTGGAGCGGTCCTTCCCCTGCTTCTCGGCGGCCAGCATCGTGGCCGTGTCGGCCTCGCCGTCCTCCACCGCCTCCTTCACCTCGTCGATGTTCTCCGCCGCCAGCTCCTCGTGCTCCTCGTCCACGTCGACACGGGCGGCCAGCCAGTCAACGAGTGTCACGCGGTTCTTGCCGCGGATCTCGGCGGCGAGCACCTTCGCCGGGTCCGCCCCGGCCTCGACGGTCTCCTTTATCTCATCGACGTTGTTCTCCACGAGCCCGTCGTAGTCGAACTCGTCCGTTCCCGTCTCAACCTCCATCGGGATGGACGGGTCCTCCACCGGTTCCGTGGGCGCAGGCTTCGCGGTCAGGTCCACGCTGCCCGTGCCGACCGGGACCTGCTGACCGACGATGATGTTCTCCACCACCGAATCCAGCGGGTCGGTCTCGCCCTTGAGGGCGGCCCCGGTCAGGTGGCTCTTCGTCTCCTCGAACGCCGACCGCGCCAGCACCGAGTGCTTCGCCCCGACGAGCCCGTACCGCGTCGTCCCCTGGATCTCGCCGCGCTTCGTCATCGTGTCCGCGATCATCAGCAGCCAGCGGACGTCGACGTTCATCCCCTGCTCGTCCAGCGTGTTCTGCAGCTCCCGCAGGATCATCTCCCGCGCGGCCTCGATACCCAGCACCTTCTTCGTCTCGAAGAAGTCGTTCGTCGTCGTCCGCGTCGCGTCCACCCCGTCCAGCTTCAGCACCTTCCGCAGGTTGACGCCGGCGGTCTGGACGCGCCACTCGCCGTCCTCCTCCAGGATGACGACGTGGTCGATGCCCTTGATCCCCTTCAGCCGGATGCCCATCGCCTTCTTCTTCAGCTCCTGCAGGTCCGTCAGGTCGTAGTCCTCCGCATCCGGGTAGGCGGTGATGGTGGTGCCGTCCCGCTCGACGACCGTGCTCGTGGTATTCTCTTTCAGCGTTTCCACGACCTCCTCGGCGTCGATCCGCGAGTCCTCCAGCACCGCCTCGTCCAGCGTGAACTCGAGTTCGAGCGTGCTGATGGAGAAGCTGTCCTCGGCGACCACGTCCTCGAACGTGACCTCCTGGATCTCGGCGGCGACGTCGCGGGCGTCCTCCTCCGTCCGGTACCCCTCCTCCAGGTACACGTCCATGATCGGTGTCTTCGGGTTCTTCCGGGCGTCCAGGATCTCGATGAGCCGCGGGAGGCCGAGCGTGATGGAGACACGTGCGGCACCGGCCTTGTGGTACGTCTCCATGGTCATCTGCGTCGCCGGCTCGGCGATGGACTGCGCGCCGAC
>JAXINY010000139.1:0-838 GCA_034190525.1 Asbonarchaeaceae archaeon (SeqCode)
TCATCGCAGTCTTCGTCCGGCCCGGGCACACCGCGTTCACGGTGATGTCCGTGTCCGAGAGCTCGTCCGCAAGCGCCTCGGTCATCCCGATGACCGCGAACTTGGAGCCGCAGTAGTCCACGTGCCCGGCCGACCCGTGCTTGCCGGCGACCGAGGCGACGTTGACGATGCTGCCGCTGCCCTGCTCCTTCATCCGCGGCACGACCGCCTTCATCCCGTGGTACGTCCCCTCCACGTTGACGCGGAAGATGCGGTGCGCGTCCTCGATAGCGGTGTCCTCGATGCCTCCCTTCTCTGCCACCCCGGCGTTGTTCACCAGCACGTCCACGCTCCCGTACCACTCCACCGCCTTCGCCACCACCTCCTGCACCTGCTCCCAGTCCCGCACGTCGGTCTCCCAGAACCGCGCAGCGTGCCCATCGCTCTTCAGCGTCTCGTGCGTCCGCGGCCCGCCCTCTCTGGGGTCCTTCCGCACGTCCGCCACAACCACATTGTACCCCTCCTCCGCCAGGGCGACGCACGTCGCCCGGCCGATACCGGACGAGCCGCCGGTGACGATGGCCGTGTCGGTCATGGACGAGAATCCGGCTGCATCCGTAAGAACCTTTCCCCGCTTATAAAATTTGTTGTCGAATGGTGGTATATGGCAGCTGATAGTGGTGATGGCGGTGAAAGCGGCGGCTCCGAGACGGAGCTGGTCACCCTGCGGATGGAGCAGGCGATGATCGACGACCTCGATAGCCTTGATTTCCCGAGCCGCAGCCATGCCATCCGCGAGGCCACCGGCAGCAAGGTCCTCGAGCGGCGACTGGAGGAGCAGCGGGCCGACGGTATCGAC
>JAXINY010000139.1:848-2450 GCA_034190525.1 Asbonarchaeaceae archaeon (SeqCode)
GCCTACCGGGCGGAGGACACGTCGCTCGACTTCCACGAGTACGCGTTCCACTCCCTGGCCGGGCCCAGCGTCCGCGAGACCGATCAGGGGTACATCGGCAGCGCCCGCCTCGAATACGGTGGAGACGAGTTCTACGGCTTCGGCGAGAGCTTCGGCGACGCCGCAGGCGACATCGTGGATACAGTATACAGGGAGGCGAGAGAACGGGCGTCGCAGGTCTACGGGTTCGACCTGTAGGCGACGCCTAGAACTTCTTGTTCCGCAGGACGCTGATGATGTAGCCGGCGACCCGGTTCCGCAGCTTCTTGCTCTCCACGAAGTCCATCTCCTTCAGCTGCTCCTTGTTGTGGTCGAAGTCCTGCTCGAACCGGTCCTCGTGCCGCTCCACCAGCTGCCGGGAGAGCCGCTTCACGTGCTTCGGACGGACGCGTCCCATCGTACCCAGAACGGCCCGCGAGACTCTTATAAACCCTTTGTCCCCAGCCACAGCAGCACCAGCATCACCGCCCCGAGGCCGAGCGACAGGCCGACCATCCGCGGGCTCGTCCCGGCGACGATGGGGATGGGGCCGAGGAAGACGACGCCGCCCGCCGCCACGTCCCCGTCACCGCCCAGCACGCCGCCCACCAGCACGAGGCCGAATCCTGCAAGGATGAGGAGGATGCCGGCAGCGGTGAGGTGGCCGCCGTCCATATCCTTGTATAAGAGTTGACGGCGTTAAAAAGCGCTATGCAACTGGCGAAGACCGTCGCCGGCATCTACGTCCTCGACGGCGACGAGGTGGTGGACAGCCAGGCGTTCGACGGGGACGACCTTCCCGGCGCGCTGGAGAAGGAGCAGCCGCTCGAGGAGGAGTACAGCGACGCGGAGCGGACCGTCCTCTCCACGGACCGGCTCGCCGACCTGTCCGGCCTCTCCCCGGCCGAGATCCGGGACCGGCAGCGGAGCGCTGCCCTCGCCCTGACCGACGAGGCGCTGGCGGATGCCGGCGGCCGCGACCAGCTCCTCGTGCAGGCGGTGCGCGCCCTCGACGACCTGGACGAGGTCAACAACGAGCTCGCGGAACGGCTGCGGCCGTGGTACGCACAGCACTTCCCCGAGCTGGACGACGCGGTCGGCGACCACGAGCGGTTCGCCGACATCGTCGCCGACACCGCCGACCGCGACGCCATGGACGACCACCAGGAGCTGGCCGCGGACAGCACGGGACGCCCGCTGACCGGGGAGGACGCCGCGATGCTGGAGCGGTTCGCCGGGTACGTCCGGGACGGCCACGAGCTCCGCGACGCGGTGGAGGAGTACGTGGCAGGGCTTGCCGACGAGGTCGCCCCGAACCTGTCCGCCGTCCTCGGCCCGGTGCTCGCCGCCCGCGTCATCGCGCTCGCCGGGTCACTCGAGGACCTGGCGAAGATGCCGTCCTCCACCGTCCAGGTGCTGGGTGCGGAGGAGGCGATGTTCCGCCACGTGCGCGGCGAGGGCGACGCCCCGAAGCACGGCGTCCTGTTCATGCACGAGCACGTCCGGAACGCGCCGCAGGGTGCGCAGGGGAAGATGGCGCGCGTCCTCGCGAACAAGGCGTCCATCGCCGCCCGCCTCGACAAC
>JAXINY010000004.1:0-2447 GCA_034190525.1 Asbonarchaeaceae archaeon (SeqCode)
GAGGATTTTCGAACGGAACAGGGAGAGGCCCGGGGTTCAAATCCCCGCCGGTCCACTCGTTTCTGGCCTATCCGTGCCGGAGGAACGCCCACAGCGTGACCGCGGTGAAGATGGGGAGGATGTCGGCGAGCGGGATGAGCTCGGTGGCGGTGATGAACGGCTCCGGCCCACCGACGAGCGGGAAGAGGACGACCGTCGTGGCGACGTCGAGCGTGTCGGCGGCGATGGGGAGCGCGCCCGGTCCGTAGATGTCGAGGATGTCGTTCCCGAGCGCGACGACGAACGCCAGCACCCAGCGCACCATGCGCAGCCCCATCGCTGTGATTAAAGTACCTGCTCCGGCATATAAACCATATGGCGACGGCGGTGTACGACGGCGGATGCGGGTTCTGCACCGATTTCAAGCGGGTGATGGCGGCGCTGGACTGGCTGGGCCGGTTCGACTGGGTCGACCTGCACGAGGCCGACTACGCGGAACTGCCGGTGTCGGAGGAGGACTGCATCGCGGCGATGCAGGTCATCGACGGCGGCGAGGTATACGCAGGGTTCTACGCCGTCCGCCGCATCCTCCGCTCCATCCCGCTGCTGTTCCCACTCTACGTCTTCTTCCTCGTCCCCGGCGTCCCGATCCTCGGGGAGCGCGTCTACGCCTGGGTGGCCCGGCACAGGCACTGCCAGGTGTAGCACCGCACGGTAGCACCACCCGTGTCTAAAAAGCTGTATAACGTGGTTATACGTGTGATTATCATGGCACGATTCGACCTCGAAGACCTTCCGTACGAGCGGGACGCACTGGACGGGATATCCGAACAGGTGGTGACGTGGCACCACGGCACCCACCAGCAGGGATACGTTGACGGGCTGAACGGCTACCTGGAGCGCATCCAGGAGATGCGCGAGACCGGCGACTTCGACGGCATCGGCGCTGTCAAGTCCGGCCTGACGCACAACGGCTGCGGCATGTACCTCCACGAGGTGTACTGGGGGAACATGGGTGGCGACGGCGGCCGCCCGTCCGGCGAGCTGCTGGACGCACTGGAGGAAACGTTCGGCGACTTTGACACGTTCCGGCAGGAGTTCACCGCGGTCGCGAAGGCCGCCGGCGGCTGGGCGCTGCTCGTGTACTGGCCGCGCGGCGACATGTTCGACGTGGTCATGGTGGACAAGCACGACCGCGGTGCGCTGTGGGGTGCGGAGCCCATCCTCGCCGTGGACGTGTGGGAGCACGCCTACTACTACGACCAGGGCCCGGACCGCGGCAGCTACCTGGACGCGTTCTGGGACAACATCGACTGGGACGCTGTTGCGGAGCGGTTCCGCCAGGTGTCGTGAGCAGCGGAGGCTTTAAGACCGAGGCCGGGGAGACAGACCCATGGCGTCGGCGAAGCAGCAGCTGGACGCGGTCCATGACACGGTGCTGGAGAACGGGACGCTGTTCGCGGTCCTGTTCTACGCCATCGTGACCGCGTTCTGGCTGTCGGTCGTCGGCGCCGTCATCCAGGCCGTCATCGAGTCCACACTCCTCCCGCTCGGGTACGCCGCGGCGTTCGGCGGCCTGTGGCTCTACGCGTTCCGGAAGCAGGATTTCTACGCGATGCTCGGGATCGCGGCGCTCCCGGTGTACACGTTCCTCCTCTCCGTCTTCCTCCTGAACCTCGGCTCCCTGGCTGCAGCGGTCGGCGACATCCCGCTATACGGCCTTGTCGCCGCGATCTCCCTGCTGCTGGGTGCGGTGCCGGCGTACCTGTTCCGGGCTATCGACCCGGACATCTTCCGGTATCTCACCGTCGGCGTGTACGGGACGTCCGTCATCGCGGTCGCCGCGGGTGCTGCGGAGGCGGTGGCGCGTGCCGTCCTCACGGTGCAGCAGAGCCGGGTCGCCCCTGACATCACGTTCACCGCACCGCAGCCGCCGTTCGCGGTCACCGGCGGGGCGACCAACGCTGTGCTCCTCCTCGTCCCGGTGTTCTTCAACGTCCCGTTCCTCGCCTACGCGTCCCGGATGGAGGCGTTCGATGCGCGGCGCCTCGGCCTGTACCTCATCCCGGCCGGGCTGTACGCGGCGAGCCGGTTCGTCGCCGCCGGGGTCCTCCCCGCCGCCTCCTAGTCGACGTGCCGGAGCGCGGCAGGAGCGGTGTGAAAGCCGTGTTTTCCCGGGAGACGGGGCGATGGCATGTTTATAAATATTGACCTGATATGGATAGCCTGCGCTCCCGCGAGAGCCGGGAGCCGATACTATGAGCGCCCGCAAGGCGTGATGCAGGTGAGATAGCAGACAGAAGTCTCAGTCGGGGTACACATCCCGACGTGGTGAGACTTCGACAGGCCTCCCGTCAAGTTCCCTCCCACCGTGGGAGCGAGCTTGCGACCTGTGGCCTGGACCAGTTCCAGGCCACCTAATTCCGGTTGATCCTGCCGGAGGCCACTGCTATCGGAGTCCGACTAAG
>JAXINY010000104.1:0-2419 GCA_034190525.1 Asbonarchaeaceae archaeon (SeqCode)
GAGCGTGTACTTGTGCTGCGTCCCGTCCTTCTCGTATTTCTTCATGTGGACCGTGAGCTCGTCCGGCCGCTCGATGAGGCGGCCGAGACCGCCGCGGAGCTGGGTCTCGATCTTGTCGTGGATGACCTGCTTCTCCTCCGGCACCTCCGGCCCGGTCAGCTGGACGAGGAGCGAATCCACCGCCTCGTGGGAGGCGACAACATCGACGACATCCTTCACCGTGACGATGCCGACGGGGTCGCCGTCCTCCACCGCGACGACCTCCAGCGCGTGGCTGTCCTCGATGACGTGGACGGCCTCCGACAGGTCTGTGGACGGGTCCACCAGCTCAGCGTCCAGCTCGTCGAGCGACTGCATCAGCTCCCGCACCGGAACGTCGGACAGGCTCTCCTTCTCACCGGTCACCTCGCCGCCGGCCGGACCGGGCATGCTCCCGGTGCGGCCGCTTGTCCCGCCGCTCATCTGGTCCCGTCCCACCATCGCACGCAGGATGTCGATTGTGGTGATGACCCCGGCCAGCTCGTCGCCGTCCATGACCACGAGACGGGAGACCCCCTCGTCCATCATGGTCCGGCGGGCCGTGTCGAGCGGGGCGGACGCATCGACGGTGATGAGCTCCCCCGTCATGACATCCGCGACGGACAGTTGCTCGAGTTCCTCCGCGTCCGCGGCCGCGTAGGCGATATCCTCCTCGTCGACGACACCGCGCAGCCGGTCGTGCTCGTCCAGCACCACGAACGCCGTCCGGCCGGAGTCGGCGCGCAGCCGCGACAGCTCCACCAGGTTCTGTTCCTCCTCCACAGTTGGCGGGGTGTGCAGCAGCCGGTCGACCTTCGTCTTCCCCGGATCCGACCGGAGCTTCTCCAGGACGTCGCGGTAGCTGAGCATGCCCTCGAACCGGTCGCCGTCAACGACCGCGACCGTGCGGCGTTCGCCGTCCTCCATCACCCCCCGCGCTGCGGACAGCGGCTGGCCGACATTGATGGTCGGCGGGTCCTCCTCGACGACGTCCTCGACCGTGATGTCGCGGACAGAAACCATATGCCTCCATCGCGCGCAGATGCTTTTAAGATTAATCGGGGGCAGCGGGCGAACCGTTTTTATGCCAGCATGAAGCAGCGCTATGACATGCGGTGCCAGGCCTGCTACACGTTCGGAGAGGTGGACGGCGACTACTTCGAGCAGCAGGCGACGGCGGTGATGGACAAGCTCGCGGGCGAGGAGGACATCCCGTTCACTATCATCGCCCTCGATGACCCCGGGCAGTGCGAGGAGGCGTTCGAGGAGATCCCCGTGGAGGAGCGGAAGGAGTTCCTGGAGACGTGCCGGGGGTCGGAGACCTCGGTCAGCTTCCGGGCGGGAGACCAGGAGTTCATCGTGCTGAAGGCCGACAAGGAGTTCCTGTCCGACGACCCGGCGGCGCTGCGTGGATTGCTGGCGCACGAGCTGATGCACACGGTGCAGCGGGACGATGAACTGGGGGAGCGCATCGAGGACGCTGCAAGGCGGTACGAGGACGAGATGCTGGCGTCGCTGCGGGAGAGCGGGCTGTCCGACGAGGACAGCAACCGGTTCATCGAGACGGTGTTCCAGACCGCTATCTTCACGTTGAAGGACCTGTTCACGAACCGGGATCTCATCGAGCAGGGGTTCGCCGAGGAGCTGGAGGCGTACTACCGGCACATGCTCGGCATCGAATCCTTCTGCCCATCACCGGATTTCTACGGGGAGGAGGCGGAGGTCGATGAGATACAGGACGCCGTCACGTTCGAGCTCGGGTTGCTGCCCGCGTGGCTGCCGTTCGAGGCGCGGGAGAGCGAGCGGTCGAGCGCCATCCGGGACCGCATCGAGGAGTGCTACGAGGACGAGGTGCCGCGGGTCGCGGCGTACGTCCACCGGCTGGAGGAGCTGTACGATAAGCGGATGGACGACGCACCGGACGAGTTCATGGATGCGTTCTTCGAGCAGGTCATCGAGCACTCCATCGATTTGATGCAGGACGCCGACGAAGACGCGGGCTGACACCGTCCTGTTCGTCCCCCGCCGGTGAAGGGACGTTGTTACCACGCCCCCGTATCCGGCACCGGTTTAACCGTCGCCCCGCAATCACCATGGCCGGGACTCGATGTCCCACGGTGTCCACGATCACGACCTGCCACCGGTGCGGGGACGGCAGGGCGCTGGCACGGCATGGACTGTGCGGGGAATGCCTCATGGAGTCAGTGATGGCGGCGAACGCGGCTCATGAACGGTCGGCCGCCACTGTCTGACCGCCGACAGACGCTGGATGCGCTGCAGTAAACACCGAGCCGCAGGAATACCGCGCGGCGGCCGCCGCGATGCATCGCCCTGACACCGCCGCTTGGAGTGGGTCCGGGCGGATTCGAACCGCCGGCCTTCGCCATGTGAAGGCGACGTC
>JAXINY010000108.1:0-2144 GCA_034190525.1 Asbonarchaeaceae archaeon (SeqCode)
TATGCAAAATCAGTTTATTGGTATCTTGAACCGGCAAGAATTCAGATTTGGCGCCTATGATATCGGAAAAGGAAAAACGCGGATTCAGATGAACGGCGAAAGCCAGCTCCAGAGATGGGTAGAAGAAATCGGATTCAAAAACCCTAAACACCGTGAAAAAGCGGATAGCGGGGGGTGGATTTGAACCACCGACCTCCGGGTTATGAGCCGTCCGCGATGACCCAGGAAGGACCATCTCGACGGGCACTCCTGGCTGCCCTACCCCGCTACACGGGGAAGAGCCCTCGAATCATTATAAATATGGCCGCCGTGGCCAACCTTAATATACCGACAGCGGGAAGTTCCCGGTATGAGGCGGCTCCTCGCTGCGGCGGTGCTGGTGGCGCTCGTCGCTCCGCTGGCGGCCGGACAGCAGAGCGGGTTCGAGGGCGAGGTGGAGTCCATCCGCGTCGGCCAGAACGCCACGGTCAACGCGACCGTGGTCAACCCGCTTCCGGTGTCCGACACCCTGCTCGTGGTGTTCGACGGCGACGCCATCACCGAGGGCATCGTCACCCCGCACTTCCCCGACAGCGACGATATCACCTGCGAGCAGCTGCAGAGCCGGTGCACCATCCAGATGGGACCGGACAGCGAGAAGGGGATCAGCATCATCCTGGAGGGGACGGCCATCGGCCAGGAGACGCTGACGGCGACGGTCAACTCGACCACCACCCAGCTCTCCAGCAGTGACAGCCTCAACGTCCGTGTGAAGCCGTTCTTCGGATCCGTCACCGTTTCCGCGCCGGGCATCCAGTGGCTGCACGCGGCGGTGCTGGCGGTGCTGTCCGCGCTCGCGTACGGGTACCTTCTCCGCGAGTAGCTGCTACAGCAGGTGCTCGTCGGTCCGCCGGATGGACTCCTCCCTGTCGGCGAGGTCGAGCATGGCGCGGATGGCGTCGATGTTGTCCGGCGTGACGATGGACTCCTGGTGCACCATGTTGATCCAGTACAGCGTCCCGTCCTCGACCGCGACGGTGTCCTCCCACACACCGGCGGCGTGGAAGTCATACCGCGGCCGCTCCAGGTCGCGCATCCGCTCGATGACCGTGGCGGCGGAGCCGTAGCCCTCCTCGTCCGAGAACAGCTCCACGCGCGGCGTGTCCCGGAACAGGTCCAGGACTGCGTCGCGGTCGAGATCCTGCTCCAGGTCGGCGTTGACCATGTGGACGTGCGCCAGCGTGGTCGGCACCTTGACCGCGACCGTCGTGATGTCGAGGTGCGGCATCACCGCCTGGACGTCCGGCCCGTGGTGCGACGGGACGTCGTGGACAGGGATGATGGAGTTGATGGGGCCGCGCGAATCCTGCTTCGGGTCGCCGCCGCGGCGCACCAGGCTGGCCGTTGCCGTATCCACGCCGATGTGCCCGTCGAGCGCGTGCAGGATGCGGGAGAGGGACGTGGTGTTGCACGACACGACCTTGACGAGGTCCGCGCCCCGGGCCTCGTCGTAGTTGGCGTTGGCGTTGAACTTGACCGGGGCGATGTCGTTGTCGGCGCCGCCCTGGAATATCGCCTTCACGTCGTTCGGCCGGTAGAGCTCGTCCCGGTTCTGCATGTCGACACCAGTCGGGGTCGCGTCCACGACAAGGTCGATGCCGTCGAGCGCCGCCTCGAGCGTCCCGTTGACGTCGAACCCGGCGTCCCGCAGCTCGTCAACGCCGTCGTCCGTGGCGCCGTACAGCGGCGCGTCCTGCAGCGGGCCGTCCTTCGCGACGGTGCGGAGCTCGCCGGTCGGTGCGACGTCCGCCAGCCCGGCCAGCTCCATGTCCGGCTGCTGCTGGACCGCGCGGGCGACGCGCTTGCCGATGGTGCCGACGCCGTTGACCGCGATGCGTGCCGTCATCTCTGCCACCTCACTCGAACGCCTCGACGTCGTCGGTGCCTGTTGCGTCGCCTGTTTCGTCGTCGATGGACTCCCAGTCGTCCTCCAGCTGCTGCATGATGTCCGGGAGCGTGGTGTACTCGAGCTCCTCGAGCGGGAGGCGGTGCGGCTCGAACGGGCCGTGCTGCCGCAGGTAGTCCGCCTCCTCCGTCGCCTTCTCCCGGGCGCGGTCGAACGACGCGTCGTCGAACAGGTCGCGCGGCCCCTCCAGCTGCCCGTC
>JAXINY010000108.1:2162-2403 GCA_034190525.1 Asbonarchaeaceae archaeon (SeqCode)
AGTGGTCGAACGACACAGGCATGATCGGGCCCTGGTGCGAGCCGCGCATCCACCCCGCGACGAGGTGCGGGAAGGTGAACGGTTCCAGGACCTCGCCGAGCGCGGGGAGGCCGGACTGGGAGCGGACGACGGCTACGGGGTCGTCCTTGCCGACGTACTCGCCGGCGACGTCCACCAGCTTCTCGGTGGAGACCGCCGCGACCGCCTCGGTGTGGTCGTTCTTGTTCCCCTCCCGCGGGAA
>JAXINY010000096.1:0-729 GCA_034190525.1 Asbonarchaeaceae archaeon (SeqCode)
TCAGGACGGCCTACCGCGCGAGGGAGAACCCAGAACGATATCTGGAGACCACGGAAGCGAGGAGTACCGGTGTTGCGTCTGCACGAACCTACCTCGCCGTGGAGCGGAACGGGGACGAGTACACCGTCGAGGAGGAGTTACGGCCCTTGCTCAGTGAACAGGAGGAACGGACAGCCGAACGACTCGCCGAACGGGGACAGGGACGGGACACGATAGAAGCGATGATTGAGGAGGCAGAAAACCTCGCCGACAATCTCACCGCGGGAACCCGATCTGTAGATCCGTTAGCGTATATCCGCGCAGCGGTGGACCAGTACAGCGAGGGACAGCTGGACGAAACGGGCTTCTACGACGCCGTCGACCAGGCGCCGGGCCACGAGGCAGACGTGTTGTCCACGGACGACCCCGAGCGGTGGGAGTCCGCGTACACCGACCTCATCGGGACAGTGTACCATACGGTGAGACAGATCGGGGCAGAACAGCTGGCAGCAGGGGGACACCGCTGACATCGGTGCCGGGGGCCGGATGGGCGGCCCTCCCAAACGGAGATTATAGTCCTACAAGACCGGTCTTACCTCATCTTTAAATTGCATCCGACCAACGATGCGCTATGCCCCGTACGACCGTAGCCTCGTTCGACATTGAGAAGGTGAAGGTCCTGGCCGCGGACGGCACCGTGGACGAGGAGCTTCTGCCGGAGCTGTCCGACGACGACCTGTTAGAGATGTA
>JAXINY010000096.1:805-2401 GCA_034190525.1 Asbonarchaeaceae archaeon (SeqCode)
GGGCAGGAGGCGGCGCAGGTCGGCTCCGCGTATGCGCTTGACGAGGCGGACTGGATGGTGCCGTCGTTCCGTGAACAGCCCGCGTACCTGACACGGGGCGTGCCGATGCACGCGTTGCTGTGGTACGCGATGGGGATGGAAGAGGCCGGGGAGACCGCGGGGAACGACATGCCGCCGGCGATCCCGGTCGGGTCGCAGTCCCTGCACGCGGCCGGCATCGGCTGGGCGCAGCAGATCCAGGGCGACGACAGCGCGACGCTGGTGTACTTCGGGGACGGCGCCACCAGCGAGGGCGACGTCAACGAGGCGCTGAACTTCGCCGGCGTGTTCGACGCCCACACCGTGTTCCTCTGCCAGAACAACCAGTATGCGATATCCGTGCCGCGGGAGCAGCAGACGAGGGCGGAGACGCTGGCGCAGAAGGCCATCGGCCAGGGCGTCGACTGCGTGCAGGTGGACGGGAACGACGTGCTCGGCGTGTACAGGGTGACGCAGGAGGCGCTGGCGAACGCGCGGGACGGCACCCCGACGATGATCGAGGCGGTGACGTACCGGCGGTCGATGCACACCACGTCCGACGACCCGTCGGTGTACCGGGACGAGGCGGAGAGCGAGGAGTGGGCGGAGAAGGACCCCATCGACCGGTTCGAGACCTACCTCAAGGCGGAAGGCGTGCTGGACGGGGACATGGTATCGGAGATCGAGGACGAGATCGAGGCAGAGGTCGCGGAGGAGTGGGAGAAAGCGAAGGAGGGCGCGGCGGAGGTCGACCCGGCGGACATGTTCGAGCACGTGTACGCGGAGATGCCGCCGGAGCTGCGGCAGCAGCTGGAACAGTTCCGGGAGGTGGAGGAGGATGGGTGAGGAGCTCAACCTCGTGGAGGCGGTGCGCGACGCGCTGCACGGGGAGATGGGACGGGACGACACGGTCGTGGTGTACGGCGAGGACGTGGGCGTGGACGGCGGCGTGTTCCGCGCCACGAAGGGGCTCATCGACGAGTACCCGGAGCAGGTGTACGACTCGCCGCTGGCGGAGGCCGGTATCATCGGGACCGCGGTCGGCATGGCCGCCTACGGGATGACACCGGTGCCGGAGATCCAGTTCTCCGGGTTCATCTACCAGGGATTCCACCAGCTGAAGCAGCACCTGTCCCGCCTCCGCGCCCGGTCCCGCGGGACGTACAGCTGCCAGGTCACGGTCCGGGCGCCGTACGGCGGCGGCATCCACGCCCTGGAGCACCACTCCGAATCGTACGAGGCCGGGTACGCGCACATCCCCGGCCTGAAGACGGTCATCCCCGCAACCCCCTCCGACGCGAAGGGCCTCCTCACCGCGTCCATCCGCGACCCCGACCCGGTGCTGTTCCTCGAGCCGAAGCAGATCTACCGCGCGTTCCGGGAGGACGTGCCGGACGGGGAGCACACCGTGCCGCTCGGCGAGGCGAACGTCGTGGAGGAAGGAGAAGATGTGACGGTGATAAGCTGGGGCGCGATGCTGCGGGAGACGCAGCAGGCGCTGGAGGGGATGGATGTTGACGCGGAGCTCATCGACCTGCGCACCATCTCCCCGATGGATACAGATACCATCATCGACTC
>JAXINY010000136.1:0-2308 GCA_034190525.1 Asbonarchaeaceae archaeon (SeqCode)
ACAGGACGTGGTGGAGGAGGCGCGGGAGAGCTTCGACTACTGGTATCCACTGGACTGGCGGACCACCGCCAACGAACTCATCGAGAACCACCTCACCTTCATGGTGTACCATCATGCGGCACTGTTCGACGAGGCCGACTGGCCGCAGGGCATCGCCACGTGGGGCCTGGGCACGCTGGAAGGCGAGAAAATGAGCAGCTCCAAGGGCCACGTGAAGCTGCCGGACGAAGCTATACAGGAGTACGGTGCGGACACGACACGGTTCTTCCTGTTCTCCAGTGCGGAGCCGTGGCAGGACTTCGACTGGCGTGCCGAGCAACTGCAGAACCAGCGGAACAAGCTCCACCGGTTCTACGACGACGTGCAGGAGCTGTACGGCGCAGGCGAGGAGCGGGATGAGACGCGGCTGGACCGGTGGCTGCGGTCGCGGCTGCACCGCGCCGTCCGCGAGACGACGAAGGCGCTGGAACAGTTCGAGACCCGGACAGCGGCGATGACCTGCTTCTTCGAGCTGCGGAACGCGTTCTCCTGGTACCAGGAGCGGGCCGACACCCTGCACAGGGACACGGTCGACGAGTTCCTCGAGGCCCAGGTCAGATTGCTGGCGCCGTTCACCCCGCATCTCTGCGAGGAGCTGTGGGACGCGATGGGGTACAACGGATTGGTGGCGGAGGCTGAATGGCCGGAGCCGGACAGGGACGCCATCGACACAGCGGTCGAGGCAGGCGAGGCCATGGTGCAGGACGCCGTCGACGACATCCAGGAGATCGCCGGACTGGTCGACGGCTTCGACACCGTCCGGCTCATCGTGGCGGCGGACTGGAAGCGCGACGCCGCCGCAACGATACAGGAGAAGCTGGACAGTGACGTGGACCACGGCGCGATCATGGGAGAGCTGACCGACGACCCCAGGTTACGGGAGCACGGCGACGATCTTGCCGCGCTGGTCGAAGAATATACAGAACAGCCGGGCGACCTTCCAGACCTACGCATGGAACAGGACGAGGAGGCGGAGCTGTTCGACGCTGCCACGGGCTTCCTCACCGACCGGTTCGACGCCGACGTGACCGTGGAGCAGGAGGGCGAGAGCGACGCTGACAAGGCCGGCCGTGCCAGGCCGGGGAAGCCTGCTATCGTGCTCGAATAGTCAGACGTCGATCTCTCCGTGTGACAGGGTCTTGAACCGTTTCCCCTCTGCGTCCTGCATCCGCTCCTGCGCGTACTCGTCCGCTGCCTCCACGGTCGATATGTCCTCCTCTCCGGATTTCTCGATGATGTCTTCGAGCCGGCCGTGGATGTTCTCGGTCTCGTCACGTGCGTCCTCCTTGCTCCTCCCCTCCATCTCCGCATGCACCGTTATCAGGCCGCCGGCGTTGATGACGTAGTCCGGCGCGTACAGGATACCACGGTCCTCCAGCTCGGTGGCGTGCCGCCGCTCCGCCAGGACGTTGTTCGCAGAACCTGCCACGATGTCGCACTGCAACCCCGGGATGGTGTCGTCGTTTATCACACCGCCCAGTGCGCAGGGCGCGAACACGTCGCACTCCTCCGTGTACACGTCGTCAGGGTCCACCGCCTCCACGCCGTACGTATCGACCATCTCCTCGACCGCATCCGTGTCGATATCGGATACTTTCACGTCGGCGCCGTTCTCCACCAGGGTCTCCACCAGTGCGGCTCCGACCTTCCCAACCCCCTGGACAAGGACGGACACGCCGTCAACGGACGGATCGCCGTAGACGTGGTGGAGGCAGGCCTTCATGCCGTGGAACACGCCGTGCGCTGTGACAGGGGACGGGTTTCCCAGTCCGGCGCTCAGCCCGACCACGTAGTCGCACTCCTCCGCGACGGTGTCCATGTCCGCCACCTCGGTGTTCACGTCCTCGGCCGTGATGTACCGGCCGTTCAGGCTCTGGACCGCGCGGCCGTACGTCCGCAGCAGCTGCTCGGTCTTTATCTCGTCCGGGTCGCCCATGATAACCGCCTTGCCGCCGCCGAGATCGAGGTCAGCCGCGGCCGCCTTGTACGCCATCCCCTTCGACAGCCGCAAGACGTCCTGGAGTGCGTCCTCCTCCGAGTCGTAGTCCCATATCCGTGTCCCGCCCAGCGCCGGGCCGAGACGGGTGTCGTAGATACCGATAACGCACCGCAGCCCTGTTTCCTCGTCGTGGAAATAGGAGACCTGTTCGTGGTCGAACTCCGCCATCGCGTCCCAGGTCATGGAACCACATCCAGAACTTCGTACGGCCGGCTTAAAAATCGCATCCCGGGGTCAGTAGTTCTCCAGGCTGTCCCGCAGGTCCTCGTC
>JAXINY010000057.1:0-2260 GCA_034190525.1 Asbonarchaeaceae archaeon (SeqCode)
ACCCGCCGACCTGGTCGTCCAGGTAGTCGACCGACGCATCGTACAGCTCCTGCATCGCCGCGATGTCCACGTCCTCCTCCCCGGCGTAATAGGCTGCAGGGTCGTGGCACAGGTCGTGCGGGTCAACGCCCGGGGCGTGCCGCTCCCGGTACTCTTCCGGCGGGTAGTACGGCTCGTGCGGGTCCAGCAGGTTGAGGAACAGGAAGAACTCCTCGTCGTCGCCGCAGCCGTCGATGAACCGCTCCGCCTTCTCCAGGATGGTCGCGGTCTTGGACTCGTCCCCCCGCTTCTCGAAGAACGCGTGGAACCGGTCGCCGATGGCGGTGAGCACGCCGAGCGTCCGCTCCCCGACCCGCCGCAGCAGGCCGCGGCCCACGCCCGGCAGCAGGTCGGACGGGAGGACGGGGAAGAAGTTGTCCACCTCGTCGAACCCGTCCGTCATCCCCGTGTACGGGGACAGCCACGTGTTCGCGGTGTAGCACGCCGTCCGGTACCCCGCGTCGTCGAACCGCTCCGCCAGCAGCTCCTGATCGGTCTCCAGGTACAGGTTCTTCTGCGTCGCGTCGTGCTCCCACGGGTACAGCCCCGTGAACATGGACGCGTGCGACGGCAATGTCCACGGCGCCTGCGCCACCGCGTCCTCGTACACCACGGCATCGTCCGCGAACCGGTCCAGGTGCGGGGTGAACTCCACCGCGTCGCTGTATGCGCCGACCCGGTCCCGCCGCAGCGTGTCGAGCACGATGAATACGACGTTCACAACACTGCTGGCTGTGCGGCCCACACTTTAAATAGTCCCGTGCGGCACCGGGACACGATGCGCGTCGCGTATTTTACGGAGACCTATTTCCCGCAGATCAACGGGGTGACGTACGCCATCGACGGGTGGCGGCAGGAGCTCCGCGACCGCGGGCACGACGTGACGGTGGTGTACCCGGAGACCCCGCACGACCCCCGCGAGGGGGAGCACCCCGTCACCGGTGTCGAGCTCGGTATCGTGGACGGGTACCGGCAGGGCGCGGCGTTCCCGTCCGACATCAGCGACCGCATCGGCAGTGTCGATGTGGTGCACGGGCACGGCCCGTTCTCCCTCGGCATCCTCGGGCAGCGCGTCGCCAAGAAACAGGGGGTGCCGTTCGTGGCCACGCACCACACCCCGCTGTACCGGTACTTCGACTACATCTCCGACCAGCCCGAGCTCCACGCCGCGTTCTACGCCGCGTACCGGGCGTGGGAGCGGCTGTTCTACCGGAGCTGCGACGCCGCGCTCGCCCCGTCCACTTACACCGCGCGGCAGCTGCAGCAGCGCATCGGCCGCCCCGTCACCCCCATCACCAACGGCGTCGACACCGCCACGTTCCGCCCGGTCGACGGGTCGTTCCGCGCCGCGCACGGGCTGGACGGGGAGCGCGTCGCCGGGTACTGCGGCCGGCTCGGCCACGAGAAGGGCATCGACGACCTCATCGCGTTCGCGGACCGGTTCGACGGCCACGTCCTCGTCGCCGGCGACGGGTTCGCACGCGACCACTACGAACCCCGGTTCGCCGCCCATGACAGCATCACCTACCTCGGGCGGCTGGACCGCGGCGACATGCCCGCGTTCTACTCCTCACTGGACCTGTTCATCCTCCCGTCCACCGTCGAGACGCAGGGGCTGACCGTGCTCGAGGCGAACGCGTGCGGCACGCCCGCCGTCGGTGCCGACGCGATGGCACTGACGGAGACCATCCGGGACGGGCGGAACGGGTACCGGTACACGCCGCGCGACGTGGACGCGCTGTGCGCCGCCGTCGACCGGGCGTACGACGAGCACGCCGCGCTCGTGGAGGGCGCGCGTGCGGTCGCGGCGGAGCACTCCATCGACGCCGCTGTCGACGGCCTGCTGGATATCTACACGCGCCTGGCGGAGTGACGCGCCGCGGTCAGTCCGAGAACACGTCGATGGACATGCGCGACGCCGCGACACCGCCGAGCAGCATCATCCCCGCCCAGTACGTGAAGATGCGGTACAGCAGCGCGGCAGCGGACGCGACCGGTGTCGCCGCACCCGCGACCGCGTGCAGCAGCCCCGCCATCGCCACCTCGATGCCGCCGAGCCCGCCCGGCAGCGGCAGGTAGCCGGCGATCATGGAGGCGGGGAGGGCGATGAGCAGCGCCGACTTCGGGGCGGTGAACCCGAGCGACAGCAGGAGCAGGTACATCCCGCCCACCCAGAGGAACCCGGCGAGGTGGGAGACCGCCAGCGCGGCCGCGACCCGCC
>JAXINY010000043.1:0-1958 GCA_034190525.1 Asbonarchaeaceae archaeon (SeqCode)
CCCTTGATGAGGTGGCGTATCGCGCTCTTCACATACTTCGCCCGGTACCCGAGCCCCATCCTGCGCAGCTCCCGCTCCGACACGTCCGACAGCTCGTACAGGGACGGGAACTGCTTGTACGTCCGGCCGTCGTACTCGATGTCCGCACCGTACTTGTCCGTGATGGCGTCGAACATCTCCTTGATGCGCGGCATCTGCATCTGCGGCGAGCACAGGTACGATATCAGCGTCGGGACGAACTCGTCGTTCACCAGCCGCAGCCCGCGGTGGCGCTCGATCGCCTCCTCCATGACATCGTCCGTCCGGATCTCCGCCAGCACCTCGTCCAGGTCCTCGTGCAGGCGGAGGAGCGTGTCCACGTCCCGCGATATCTCGCCGGAGGTCTCGTAGTGGAGGCCGTCATCGTCCTGCCACAGGATGACGACCTCGCCGTCCACCGTGGTGTAGTACTTCTCGTCAGGGGACGGCTCCTCGAAGAACGGTTCGCCGGAGACCTTGTGCCAGCAGAAGGTCTGCCCGCACTGCATCGTCTTGTGGAGGTCAAGATCGTCGTCCTCAAGCTCGATGACCCCCTGCATGACGTGACTGCACATGTGTCCTGAACTTCATAAGGGTGCGCAGGCCGCGTCCGCGGTCAGCCGTCGGAGCGGTACTTCACGAAGCCGGTCCCGGTCTCATCGTCGGGCTTCTTCTGGGCAGTCTTCGCGGTCCGGCGCAGGTAGCTGCGGCCGCAGCGGTGGCACTCGATACGGTCCTCCGCCTCGCTCTTCTGCTTGTACCCGCAGTCCGGGCAGACGTAGTACGTCGCCATGATACTGCCCTGTGCTGGAGGGACAAAAGAGTCCGGGTCAGTCCCGGAAGACCCGCTTCTGCGCAGTCACCAGGCCCAGCACCATGACGATGAACGCCGCGAGGCTGATACCGATCTGCCCCCAGCTCCCCGCCCCGAGCCGGACGACGTTGAACAGCTGCCGGACAGGGGTGTACAGGACGGCGAGCTGCAGGAGCAGCGTCGTGATGATGGCCGCCCACAGCCACATGTTGGAGAACAGGCCCATCCCGAAGTGCTCCCGGATGGCCTGGATGCCCACCATCTCGAACACGACGAGCGACGTGAACGCCACGGTCTGCGCGGTCACCAGGTCCGGCAGGTTGAGGAAGAACACCGGCAGGATGGCGACCGTCATCAGCGCGCCGATCCCGAGGATGGTGGACATCATCTTCCGGTCGATGACCGGCTCGTCCCTGCCGCGCGGCGGGCGGTCCATGATATCCGGCACCTTCGGGTCGACGCCCAGCGCCAGCGCCGGGAGACCGTCGGTGACGAGGTTGACCCACAGCAGCATCACCGGTGTGAGCACGACGACCTCCCCCGCGCCGTGGAACACCTCCGGGAACAGCCAGCTCCCCAGCAGCGTGCCGAGGAACACGAGGAGCACCTCGCCGGCGTTGTACGACAGCAGGTAGGTGACGAACTTCCGGATGTTGTCGAAGATGCCGCGGCCCTCGGCGATGGCGTCGCGGATGGTGACGAAGTTATCGTCCAGCAGGACCATGTCCGACGACTGCTTGGTCACGTCGGTGCCGCGCTCCCCCATCGCGATACCGATATCGGCGTTCTTCACCGCCGGGGCGTCGTTCACCCCGTCCCCGGTCATCGCCACCTCGTACCCGTTCGCCTGCAGCGCCTTCAGCACCCGGACCTTCGCCGAGGGGGACATCCGGGCGAACACCTCCACCTCCTCGACCGCGTCCCGCAGCTCCTCGTCGGACATGTCCTCCACCTGCGGCCCGGTGAGCGCCCCCGCCGGGTCGAACCCGATCTCCTCGCCGATGGCCTTCGCGGTCTCCAGGTTGTCCCCGGTCACCATCACCACGTCGATACCGGCGTCCCGGCAGTCCGCGACCGCGTCCGGAACCTCCTGCCGTGGCGGGTCGATCATCCCCTGCAGCCCGAG
>JAXINY010000043.1:1968-2256 GCA_034190525.1 Asbonarchaeaceae archaeon (SeqCode)
GTCGTCCGCATCCGCGTCCACGTCCCCGGCCTCCTTCCGCGCGAAGCCAAGCACGCGGAGTGCATCGCCGGCGAACGCGGCGTTCCGCTCCAGGATTTCCTCCCGCCGCTCCTCGGTCATCTCCACGACCTCGCCGTCCTCGAGCACCCGGTCGCACCGCTGCACCACGGTCTCCGGCGCCCCCTTCATGTACGCGGTCGTCTCCCCCTCGTGCTCCTGCACCACGGTCATCCGCTTCCGCTCCGACGAGAACGGGATCTCCCGGACGCGCTCCCCGCTCGGCTCGAC
>JAXINY010000125.1:0-2228 GCA_034190525.1 Asbonarchaeaceae archaeon (SeqCode)
GCAGGCCGAGCAGCACGAGCGCAGCCAGGCGTACCCGGAAGGCATGTACCAGTAGTCTACGTCTTCAGGCCGTGGCCGCAGATCGGCAGGATAACGGTCTGGTCGGCATCGAATTCTCCCTGGATCTGCTCCAATCCCGCGTAGGCAGCGGCCGCGGCCTCCTCCGCGTAGACACCTTCCTCCCTGGACAGCGCGTCTTTCGCGGCCATGATGGCGTCATCGTCCACAGCCACCCCAGTCCCGCCGCTGTCGCGGATGGCGTGCAGCGCCGGGTCGCCGTCCAGCGGGTTCGCGCACGCGATGGCGCCGGCGACCGTGTCCACCTCGTCCACAGGTTCAACCGTGTCGAACCCTTTCTGCAGCGCGTCGACCACCGTGTTACACCCCGCTGCCTGCACCCCGACCATCCGCGGCGTCGCATCGATAAGCCCGACCTCCTCCAGTTCGGTGAACGCCTTCCACGCGGCGTGGATGAGCGTGCCGTTCCCGACCGGGAGGACGACCGCGACGTCGGACAGGTCCCGCCGGCCCAGCTGGTCGGCGATCTCGAACCCGACCGTCTTCTCCCCCTCGCCGCGGTACGGGTAGTCACCCATCAGGTACCGGCCCTGCTCCTCCCAGTCCCGCCACGCCCGCGTCGCGGCCAGGTCGTAGTCGCCGTCCACGGTGACGACGTCCGCGCCGTGGCTCTCCATCTGCTTCCGCTTCGGGCCGCCGGTGCTGTCCGGGATGTATATCCGCGCATCGACGCCTGCCCGCGCGGTGTACGCGGCGATGGACGCGCCCATGTTCCCTGTCGACGCGACCACGACCGCGTCCGCGCCGTGGTCCAGCGCACGTCCGAGCTCGACCGACGTGCCGCGGTCCTTGAAGCTGCCGGTCGGGTTCAGGCTCTCCAGCTTGAACCGGAGGTCGATGCCGAGCCGGTCGCCCAGCCGTGCGGCGTCGATGACCGGGGTGCCGCCCCCGCCCATCCGGACGACGTGGTCCGCCTCCACGACCGGGAGGAAGTCCCGGTACCGGAGATGGTCGAACGGATGCGACCGCAGGTCGTCCCACGTGACCCCGGCGATCTCGTCGTGGTCGTACGCGACGTCCAGCGACCCGCCGCAGCTGCACCGGTACCGCACCTCGTCCGGCGGGTACGTGTCACCGCAGGCGATGCACTCGAGCGCGGTCACGTGCACCGGTCACACCTCCCAGAACACGGTCGAGAGGAATGCGATGCCGGTCAGGTGCTGGAGAAGCAGGTTTCCCGTGAGGAGGGCGGCGGCCGCCAGCACCGGGACGCCGATCCACGCCAGCTGCAGGTGGCCGCGCCAGTCATCGAGCGCCACCGTCGTCGGGGCGGGGAGGCCGCGCTCCATGTAGGCGTGGAGGCAGGCCGCGAGCACCGCCGCCCCGCCGACCACGTATCCAGTGATGCCGCCGAGCGCGGCGAGCGCTGCACCGCCGGCCAGCAGCCCGCCGACGACAGGGACGCCGTAGTGGAGCGTGTACGTCCGCTGGCTCCTGATGACCGTGGTGACCGCGCCGCCCTCCCCGTCCCTGCCGAACGCGTACCCGAGGAACCCGAGGTACAGCAGCGGCACGACCACGAGCGCCAGCTGCCACGCGCCCTCGATGACGGTCAGAACCAGTGCAGGCAGGGTCGGCATGGATGTATACGGTGAAGAACTGCGTTATAAGCGTGCCGGACCGGTCAGAGCTCGGCTTCCTCGACCTGCTCCTTCTCGTACCGTTCTCCCTCCTCCTCTGCCTGCTCGGAGGTCTTGACATCGCCCCTGAAGTGGTCGATCATGATGACGTCGTCGATGGCGTTCACCATCGAGAACGGGACGATGACGCCCTTCTTGCCGCCGACCTTGTCCGCCAGGTAGGAGCCCTGCGCCGCGTCAACGACGATGGCCCGGACCTTGAACTTCGGCAGGTCGAGCTCGATGTCGCGTGCCTTGCCGCAGTACGAGCCCTGGGAGGTGAAGACGTCCTTGCCGACAACATCGGTCATGTTCTCTACGTCCGTGGCCATCCTATCACGAACCGGTGTGAGTGACCGACGTTTAAATACCTTAAGCCCGTCTCGCCGCGTCCTCGCCGGCCTCGCGGCCCGGCCGCGGAGGACTTAAATAGTTGGGCGGCGGTGTTCCCCGGTGTGCGGGTCACCCGCACCGCCGATGTCGGGGTCGCATAGCCTGGCCTAGTGCGGTGGCTTGCTAAGCCACTCGGCG
>JAXINY010000051.1:0-2225 GCA_034190525.1 Asbonarchaeaceae archaeon (SeqCode)
CGCCGTCTCCGGCGGGATGTCGAGCAGGATGACGAGGTCGGGCTGCGGGAGGCGGCGCTCCACGTCCTGCATCCAGTCCAGCATCGCCGGGTCGTCGGCCGCGGCGGCCTGGAACGCGTAGTTCGACGGGGAGTACCGGTCCGCGACGACCACGCCGCCGTCCGCCATGAACGCCTCCAGCTCGTCCGCCATCTGGTACCGGTCCGCGGCGTACAGCAGGGCGGCGACCTCCGGCGGCGCGTCGTACCCGCCGTCCAGGTACTGCTCGATGAGGCTGCCGATACGGGTCCGGTCGTAGGTCGGGAACTCGATGTATTCCGCATCCTGGCCCGCGGTGTCGAGGCGGCGCACGAGGCGTTCGGCCTGCGTCCGCTTCCCGGACGCGTCCAGCCCCTCGATGACGACGAGGGCGCCGCTGGAACCGGTTCCATCCGACATGGTGCGTGGTATACGCCTGTACGGTTAAAACTGTTGAACCGGTTCGCACCGTATGCACGTGGAGGAGCTGGCGGAGCACGGCGTCCCGGAGCACGCCGTCGAGACGGTCCTCGACAAGGGCATCGAGGAGCTGAACCCGCCGCAGCGGCAGGCCGTTGAGCAGGGGTTGCTGGACGGGGAGTCGCTCGTGGTGTCCAGCCCGACCGCGTCCGGGAAGACGCTCATCGCAACGCTCCGCATCGCCCAGCTGCTGGACGAGACGGACCGGAAGGCGCTGTACCTCGTGCCGCTGAAGGCGCTCGGCAGCGAGAAGTACCGGGACTACCAGGAGTTCTTCGACGGCGAGGACGTCGACGTGGCGCTGTCGGTGGGGGGCCGGGACTCCTCCGCAGACTACATCGAGACCAAGGACCTCATCCTGATGACGGTGGAGAAGCTGGATGCGGTGCTGCGGCACAACCCGTCGTGGATATCGCAGGTCGATACGGTCGTGGTGGACGAGATCCACCTGCTGAACTCCGAGAACCGCGGCCCGACCCTGGAGGTCACGCTGACGCGGCTGCAGGAGCTGATGGACTTCCAGCTGCTCGGGCTGTCCGCCACCATCAGCAACGCGGAGGCGCTTGCGGACTGGCTGGACGCCGCGCTCGTCGAATCCGACTACCGCCCGGTCGACCTGCAGGAGGGGGTGTACCTCGACGGGGAGATCACGTTCTACGACCCGGACGAGAGTTCAGTCGAGACGAACAGCGGTGACGGGGGTGAGGGAGATGCAGCGGATGCAGACGGGAGCCCGTTCAGGACCGGGCGGGAGAAGCTCGCGGAGGAGCAGGCGGAGCAGGACGTCGAGGATGCCGCGGACACGGTGTCCATCGCCGAGGGATACGGCAAGGGCAGCCTGAACGTGCTGGACGACACCCTGTCCCGCGGCCACCAGGCCATCACGTTCGTCCGCAGCCGGAAGAGCGCCGAGTCCGAGGCGGAGCGCGCCGGCCGGACGGTGAAGGAGCGGCTGTCCCGGGAGGAGCAGACGCAGCTGGACGAGCTGGCGGACCGGGTGGAGCGGGTGCTCGGGTCTCCCACCGAACAGTGCCGGCGGCTCGCGGACTGCGTGCGGGACGGGGCGGCGTTCCACCACGCCGGCCTCCTCCCCGAGCAGCGGAAGCTCCTCGAGGAGCACTTCCGCGACGGTCTACTGAAGAGCATCGCCGCGACGCCGACGCTCGCCGCGGGCGTGTCCCTCCCGGCGTACCGCATCATCATCCGGGACGTGAAGCGGTACACCGACAGCGGCCTGGACTACATCCCGGTGCTGGAGTTCAAGCAGATGGCCGGGAGGGCAGGCCGCCCGGAACACCACGACGAGGGCCACGCGGTCGCCATCGCCTCGGAGAGCGGGGAGAAGGATGACATACGCGACAGGTACATCCTCGGGGAGCCGGAGAACATCTACTCCAAGCTCGCCGTCGAACCGGTGCTGCGGATGCACGCGCTCGGCCTCATCGCGACCGGGTTCGCGGCCGACTTCGACCAGCTCGCCGGGTTCTTCGAGCAGACGTTCTACGCCCACCAGTACGGGGACATGGACGAGGTGGAGGAGAAGCTGGACTCCGTCGTCCGCAACCTCGAGGAGTACGGGTTCGTGGACGAGGACGCCGGCGACCTGGCGGCGACGACCATCGGGGAGCGCGTCGCGGAGCTGTACATCGACCCGTACACCGCCCACCACCTCCTGGAGCACATGGCGCAGGCCGAGGACGAGGGAGCGGCGGACCTGGCGTACCTGC
>JAXINY010000076.1:0-2217 GCA_034190525.1 Asbonarchaeaceae archaeon (SeqCode)
GCCGGCGAGCTTGGACGCGCCGTACGGCGTGTGCTCGCAGTCGTCGATGGACAGGTTCTCCGGGATGCCGTTCCGGAAGTCCGGGTCGTCGTACATGTACCGATCGCCGTCGAGCGTGACCGGGATGTCGTTCACGTTGTCGCCGTACACCTTGTTCGTGGACGTGAAGACGACGGCGGGATCGGAGCTAGACTTGCGCGCCGCTTCTGCAACGTTGAACGTGCCCTCCGCATTAGTGGAGAAGTCCTCGCGCGGGTCCTCCAGCGACGCGGTGACCGCGACCTGGCCGGCGCAGTGGACGATGGCGTCGACACCGTCCGCCAGCTCCTCCAGCGTCTCCTCGTCCCGGACATCAGCCTCTACGGTCTCGACGTTGTCCATCTCCTTCAGCAGGTTCCAGTTGTACTTCGGCGTGTTCTTATCCGAAGAAGCGTCAGCCAGCACCTCGGCGCGGGAGAGGTTGTCGAGGGCGATGACCTCGTCGCCTTGCTGGGCATAGTATTCGGCGACGTGGGAGCCGACGAAGCCGGCGCCGCCGGTGACGAGTACCTTCATACGGCTAATCGTTGTGGAGAAGTATTATTAATGCTGCTTTTTACGGCGCGTAACCCAGATCGCGGAGTTTCTTCTTGACCTCCTCCCCATCCACCGCCTCCTTTTCCTCCACATCCTCTGCCACGATATCCCGCCGCTCACCGTCTATAACGTACCACGGCACCTTTACCAGCGGGTCGTAGAACTGCGGCCCCCAGTGCCCCCACTCCCTGACCGGGATCGGATACCCGCGCTCCCCGATCATGTTCCCGTGGTCGGCGGTTATGACCGTCTTTCCTCCCAATGTATCGACCAGCTTCTTCACCGCGGGCAGTGCGTGTTCGAAGTTGGCGACGTAGTCGTTCCAAATCGTTTCACGGTCGAGATCCATCTCCCCGGTCATCATCTTGTACCAGAACGACCGGTGCATCCCCTCGTCCGCGTCGCCCTTGCCCGGGCCGTGCCGGCTGTACTCCCTTTCGGACGGGATGAACGGCTGGTGTGGCTGGTCGAAGTGGACGATAAGGCGCTTGTCGGGGAACTCCTGTGAAACCTCGATGGCGCGTTCGGTCGCGACCTCCGGCAGGACGGTCCGCTCCTCGTCGTCCCAGTCCGTCTCCCACAGGTTGACGACCTTGAAGAACTGGGCGTCGTATTTCTCGCCGTCCTCAAACATGGGATTGCAGTTGACGTAGACCGTGTCGTCCAGCGTCCTGCCGCCGAAGTTCGCCTCGAGGAAGACAGGGGTGCCGCACGCCTTGGAAATCCTGTGTTCGAGGCGGCCGTCCTCGAACGTGTGGTACTGTTCGAACACGTCGTACCGGCACGCGTCCAGGATGACAAGATTGTCCCAGTCCTCCGCCACCACGTCAACACCGTCCGGATGGTACGGTCGGCGTCCCAGCCGAGAATGGTAGAGGATGTTCATTTCACGGGCGGCCAGTTTCGGGTTTTGCAACCCCTTTACCAGGTCGGAAAGGGAATACATAGCCGGAGATGGCACACCCAGAAATAAAAGATTGCCCGGGTTACGCCCGAGTATGGCAGAAACTGTCCTTGTGACCGGTGGCGCGGGGTTCATCGGCTCACACGTAGTCGACATGCTGGTTGAGGAGGGATACGATGTCCGCGTCTTGGATAATTTTGCACAACAGGTACACAACGGCGAAATTCCCGGCTACCTGAACGAGGAGGCGGAGTACATCGTCGGCGATGTCCGGGACCGCGGCACGGTTACGGAGGCGCTTGAAGGCGTGGGAATGGTGTCGCACCAGGCCGCCGCCGTCGGCGTCGGCCAGTCCATGTACGAAATCCGGCACTACGCGGACGCGAACGTGACCGGGACCGCGACGCTGCTCGACGTGCTGGTGAACGAGGACAACCACAACGTGCAGAAGCTCGTGGTCGCGTCGTCGATGAGCAACTACGGCGAGGGCCTGTACGAATGCGAGGACTGCGGGCAGGTGCGGCCGACGGAGCGGGAGGAGCAGCGGCTGGAGAACGGGGAGTGGGAGCAGACCTGTCCGGATTGCGGCAGCGTGGTTGAGCCGGTGCCGACGCCGGAGGACGCGGCGCTGCAGCCGACGTCTATCTACGCGCAGACGAAGCGGGACCAGGAGGAGATGAGCCTGCTGATCGGGGACGCCTACGGCATCGATACTGTGGCGCTGCGCTACTTCAACG
>JAXINY010000064.1:0-2212 GCA_034190525.1 Asbonarchaeaceae archaeon (SeqCode)
TGGTGGTCGGAGTTGAACGCGCGGGCGACGAAGATGTTGTCCAGCACCTCCTCCGGGTCCATGTCCTGCGCCTCCGCGATCTCCTGGACCCGCTCGGGGACGAACGTGTCCTCTGTGTCGATGAAGATCGCCTTCTGCCCGTCCTCACCCCGCTGCACGTTCACGGCGAGCTGGAGCGCGACCTGCGTCTTCCCGCTGCCGTACTCGCCGTAGACCTCGGTGATGCTCTGCGACTCGATGCCGCCACCCATCAGCTCGTCGAACTCGTCGCTCCCCGTGCTGATGCGAAGCACCTCCTCCCGCTCCTCCAGCTTGTCCTTCCCGGTCGCGAACCCGTGGTCCAGCTCGTCGTGCGCGGCGCTGATGGCGGACTGCGCTGTCTTCTCACCGATATCCGCCGCCTCCTGGAGCTCGGCCGCGCTCGAGGCGCCGATGGACTCCAGGCTCCCGTACCCGGCATCCTCGAGTTTCTCCGCGGTCTTTTCGCCAACGCCCGGCAGCTCTGTAAGATCGTCCGTCATATCAGTTCACCGCCTTCAGCTTCTCCTCCAGCATCTCCTCGTCCGGTTTGAACTCCACCTCGTTCCCGATGAGCTCGGTCCGGTTGAAGAAGTCGTTGTACCGCGACCGGCCGCGCACCACGATCTCCGCCCCCTTGACGTCGGCGGCGCGCTCCTGCACGAGCTCCGCGTCGCCGTCCACATCGTCCGCCTGCAGCAGCTCCTCCGCCCGGTCCCGGAAGAACACGGTGCGGAGGTTGCCGTAGCCGTCGTCGATGATGGCCGAGAGGATAAGGTTGTCCTCCGGCTCCACCTCCCCGTGCTCGTCGCACATCCATCCGTCGCCCTCGTCCTCGACCTTCTTCTGGCACTCCGGGCACGCGGTGTAGAACGGGTCGTCGGTGTACAGCTCCACGAGCGTCCCCTGCACCTCGTAGTTCGCGTTCTCGTTCATGACCTCCGTCGTCCGCACCCGGCGGTGCCCGCCGCCACCCCCCATCGAGGCGTCGACATCGCCGATGTCCTCCTCCAGCATCGCGATGGTGGTGTCGTCGCCGACGCGGAGCTCCACGTTGTCCCGGTTGTCCTTCCGCGAGTAGGCGCCCTTGACGTGGATGCTGTCGCCCTCCTCGATCTTCTCCCCGATGTCGACCTGGTCGTCCCACAGCGTCAGCCGGACGGTCCCGGTCTCGTCGCCGAGCAGCACGTTCCGCACCCGCCCTTCGTCGCCGCCGTCCCGCTCGAACGTGTTGACATCCGATATATCCGCGACCTTGCACTTCAGGTCGACGCGGTTCATGCCGGGGACGATATTTTCGACCGCGAGCTCCTTCTCGTCCGCCTCGGCGAGCTCGATGCCTTCCTCCCGTGCCACGAGGTGTGCGGCGCCCTCTTCGGAGACGAGGCCGGAGAGCTCCTCCACCTTCGCGGTGATACGGTCCCGGATGTCCTCCTCCGCCTCTCCCGTCTCCTCAGAAATCGTCTGGACAAGATCCTCTACCATCGGTACAGTATCTGGCGGAAAGCTTTTTACCGTTGTGCTACTTTTCGGCTGCGAGGATGTCCTGCTTCGTTATAACGTCTCGGCCGTCCTCGCGGGCCTGCCCTCCTGCCTCCTCGGTGATGTACCCGATGTAGTTCTCCAGCACCTGTGCAAGTTCTTCCACCGCCTCCCCTGTCCCGGATGCCCCGTGCTCTGCCAGCAGCGCCTCCACCTGTTCCGCGGATATCTCCATGCGGACCGCTGCCGCTGCGAGCTATAAATACGTTGCTGGCGTCAGGGCGCCACACAACTTATTTAATGGGCTCAGGCGAACTAACGCCTGTGGGGGAAGGCACGCGATGAAGGACCTGGACGAGATGTTTCTCCACCGGAAGCCGGCCCGGATACTCGTCGGGCTCGTCCGCGGAGACGGGGACAAGTACGCATCGGTCCTGTCGAAGGAGGCCGACTGTACATACTCCCACACCGTGAAGATCCTGGACCAGTTCGAGGAGAACGGGCTCATCGAGTTCACCGAGGAGGGGCGCAAGAAGCTCATCGAGCTCACCGACCGCGGCGAGCGACTGGCCGACAGGATGAACGACCTCATGCAGGAGATAGATGAGGCGTAGAACAATAGTTATAACCGGTGTTGTTTGAAACATGTTTATTGGTAGTTAGATTCCTCCCGAGTGAGTGTTCGTTTTTTCCGAACACTCGCTGTGCGCTG
>JAXINY010000105.1:0-2204 GCA_034190525.1 Asbonarchaeaceae archaeon (SeqCode)
GGCGAAGGTGGAGCAGGCGGACTGGCTGCTGTACGCGTGCAGCGAGCTCGCCACGCTCAAGGAGTGGGACGACGCGCGCGAGGACGTGCAGCGGCTGCGCACCCGTGTCAAGCACGGCATCCGGGAGGAGCTGCTGCGGCTGGTGCGGTTCGACGGCATCGGCCGGGTGCGCGCCCGGGCGCTGCACGACGACGGCATCGAGACCGCGGCCGACATCCGGGACGCGTCGTTCAACCACCTGAAGAACCTCATCGGGAAGCGGACCGCGGAGAAACTGAAGGGCCAGGTCGGGCAGGACAACGTGTTCGATAAGGAGAACATCCTGGATTACATGGAGGACGGATCCGGCTGACCCGTTTCCGTCCAGCCGGATAATAAAAGGGCTGAACCCTGATACCGCGGTATGGAGGCCCTCATCCGGGTCGGCGCCGCGGACGGTATCGACGATGTTCTCGAGACCGCGTCCTGGCACGACTGCGGCGTGGAGCTGGACCTGACCGGGCTGGACGCGGACGGGGAGCGCGCCGTGACGGCGGCGCTGGACGGCGGCCCGGTCCCGGTGCGGAGCATCCACTACGGCCGGACCGCGACGGTGTCGCTGCAGGAGTGGGAGCTGTTCGCCAGCCAGCTGGACCGCGTGGTGGCGACCGCGGAGCGGTTCGGCTGCGGACAGGTGAGCGTGGCACCGCCCCGGGCGGAGGTCAACGAGTCCCACACCGTCCGCGACCTGCAGGAGTTCATGGCGCAGGCGGACGCGTACGCCGGCGACGCCGACCTGACCGTGTGCTTCCTGCTGGACGGGTTCATGGGCGACCCGGAGATGATGAACACCGCGTTCGCGGAGCTGGCGGACCCATCGCTGGCGGCGATGGTCGACCTGGCGCGGCTGGCCGACGGCGTCAACCCGGTGCCGATCCTGGAGAAGATGGACGTCGCGGTGCGGAAGCTCCGCCTCCCCGTCCCCGTGGACGAGGTCGGGGAGCACCTGGGAGCGCTGGACCGGGACGTGACCGTTGTCGCCGAACCGCCGCGCTGACCCGGGGTCAGTACAGGTCCGCGAACACCCAGTCGTACTTGTGCGGCCGGTTGAGGAACGCGAGGCTGTCCGGCGACTCGATGAGCGTGTACATCAGGATCTCGCGGCGGATACCGAGCTCCGGCACCTCCTCGGCCGACGCCCGCCGCAGGTCCGGCAGCGCGTCGTAGTTGGGGTTCGGGATGAACTCGCCGGCCACGGTCTCGTAGTACGCGCCGCCCTGCTTCTCCTCGATGCCGCCGTACTCCGATTCGAACCGGGTGGACACCCAGTTCGCCATCTTGAGCGGGTTGCTGCCGGGGTTGATGGTGATGTGGCCGTAGCCCGGCGGGATGATGACCTTGTCCCCTGCCTCCGCCGCGACGACGACCACGTCGGACACCTGCCCGGTCGCATCGCGCTCCTGGAGCAGGTAATGCGCCTTCCCGGCCATCACCTCGTATATCTCGGGGTACGGGACGCCGCTCGCGGCCTCCGGGTGGTAGTGACCTTTCGTCTTCACGTACTCCCGGCCGAGCTGCTTCGGCGGGATGACGGTGATGTCGAACCGGAGGTCGTTGTCGCGGATCGCATCCAGGTCCTCCTCGCGGTACAGGTCGCGGTACATGTAGTACAGCGCCTGGTTGTCCGCGTCCTGCGCCCAGTCCTGGTCGAGCAGGAAGGAGCGCATCTCGTCCAGCATCCGCACGTCCGGCTCCCGCTCGACGTCGCCGAACCGCAGCTTCCGGTTGTGCATGGAGGAACCGGCGGTAACGAAGCATAAAAACGTAGCGGCGGCTGCCCGTGGCGAACAAAAGAACAGGTGGAGAAGCACGCTAGTGCTTCATACCCAATCTCGCCGCAGGCGTGCGAGGCGGAGAAACACGCTAGTGCTTCATACCCTTGTGGATGTTGAGGCCGCGCTCGGAGTCGAACTCCTCGCCGCATTCACCGCAGACGTGGTCGCCCCCGGCAGCCTCATCGTCCGCTGACCCGCCGGCAGCCTCGTCGACCGCGTCCTCGATGTCCTGCGCCTCCTCGAGCCGCTCCTTGAGCGCCTCGCCCTTCTGGTAGCCGCAGTGCGGGCACTCGTCCGCGTACATGTCGATGCGGTCGCCGCAGTTCGGGCAGTGGATCTGGTTCCGGCGGGCGTTCCACCGGTAGAGGATGTACGCCAGCGCGGCGAGGA
>JAXINY010000140.1:0-2143 GCA_034190525.1 Asbonarchaeaceae archaeon (SeqCode)
GAAGTGATGGAGGAGAAGGAACGCATCATCAAGCACCTCCGCTCACTGGAGGAAGACGTGAACAAGCTGTCCCGGGACCTGGAACGGGCCGGCCTGGACTGAACGATGAACTGGGTGCGGGACGGCAACAACCAGTGGCGGCTTGTCGAGGACGGGTTCTCCGGTACTGCGGCGATACAGCAGACCAATCAAGGCTTTGTCGCCGCCATCACTGTGCAGGAGGAGCAGTTCGACCTTGAACTGTTGGACGAACGCGAGTTCTTCGAGATGGAGCAGGACGCGTACTAGCGGAGGCGGTCCCGGAGCTCGGTGGACGAGGTTATCTCGCCGTCGTATTCCCCGATCCGGACAACGTCTATCCCGTCAAACCCGTGCTCTTGCAGCGTCTGCTCGAGCTCGTTCTCGTCGTGGTCCTGGTCGTACCCGAGCGTGATGATATCGGGCTGTATCGTCTCGACGGAGTCGAAGATGCTGTCCTCCGACCCCAGCACCGCTTCATCAACCACCTCGAGGGCGGCGACGACGGTGCGCCGCGCCTCCTCCGGCATGACAAGGTCTTTCTCGGCCCGTTTCCGGCTGTCCCGGGCGATGACGACGTACAGTTCGTCGCCGAGCGCCGCGGATTCCTCCAGGTAGTGGAGGTGGCCAGGGTGCAACAGGTCGAACGTGCCCTGCGCCATGACACGGGTCATACCGGTGCCGTACCGGGACAGGTTTTTAACGGGCACGCTCCCGCTCCCTGTTTTAAATGTTCGCCGCCGCGCTGGTGGTATGTACGACCGGATCGACGACCCGTACGACGTCACCGGCGCGCTGGAGACAGTAGCTACCGGGAGAGACATGGAGCTGCGGTGGGTCAACCCGTTCGACGGCATGGCCGGTCCGGGACCGGACAACCCGAACCCGAGAGTTGACTACGACTTCATGCTGTGGGACGACGACACGTACACCGGTGTCCGGGTGTCGTACCCGTACGCGGTCCCCGACCTCATGCTGCAGCCGCTGACGGAGGACGACGTCCGCGGCACGCTGTCCCGGTTGACCGGGCCGACAGTGTCCGCCCCAGCCAAGATCGAGGGCGCGCTGGAATCGGTGCACGACCTCGTCGACACCCGTACCTACGACGCCGCGGCCTCCCAAGATATTGTGGACGAGGTACACGAATTGCTCGAAATGGAGGCGGACGAGGTCTCCCACACGGACGGTGTGTACCGATACGAATTCCCGGACGTGTAGCGTTCTTGCGAAGGAATGTTTGATACTTAAAACTCGTTGCTGCAGCAGGTGGAGGGAATGACAATGGATCAGACAGACACGCTTGTGGAACTCGGTGAGAAACTGACCCACGGCTTTGACACGGTGACGGACGGACTGGAAACCCACTACGGCCACCCGGTCGACCGGATCGAGGTCACGGACCGGGACTACCACAGCGACAGGATCGCGGTGGACGCGTCGGTGCACGTCAACGGCGCGGTGCGTGACGTGACGGTGCGCGCGTACGACGGCGGCCACGAGATCGTGTACCACGACTAGCCGCGGAAGAACTCCTCCATCTCCTGCCACGGCGCCTGCGTCACGGTGAAGTCTTCTTCCGGCGGGAACACTTTCCGGTAGTTGCCCCAGGTGTACCGCTCGTCCATGTACACGACCACGCCGCGGTCGGTCTTGGACCGGATGCACCGGCCGGCGGCCTGCATCGCCCGGTTCATCGCAGGGTACGCGTACCCGTAGTCCCAGCCCCGGTCGAACTTGTAGTCGTAGAAATCGATCAACGCCTTGGTCTCCAGGTCGGGGCGTTCCAGCGGGAGGCCGACCACGAACACCGCGTTCATCAACTTGCCGGGGTAGTCCACGCCCTCGCCGAACGACCCGCCGATCACGCCCAGCATCGCGCCGCCCTCCTCCTTCACGTCGACGAGGTCCTGCATCATCGCCTGTTTCTCCTGCTTGTCCATGCCGCGTTCCTCGCGGAACGCCTCCCGGTCCAGCTCCAGGTGCGCAGCGATTTCGTCCCGTAACTTGTAGGACGGGAAGAACACGCCGATGTTCCCGGGGACGTGCTCCGCGCTCTTGGAGATGTACCACGCGATCTTCTGGAACTCGTCCTCGTCCCTGTCCTTGTACCGGGTCGTCACCCTGT
>JAXINY010000019.1:0-2129 GCA_034190525.1 Asbonarchaeaceae archaeon (SeqCode)
ACGAGATGGAGGAGCGGCCGGAGACACGGTTCCACGTGGTCGACGACGAGAACGTTGTCTTCTCACTGACCGGCGACGACACGCACCCGACGCAGGACACGGCGTTCTGGTCGCGGTCCGAGCACGCGGCCTCGGACGCGCTCGGGCCGATGTTCGACATGGCGTGGCAGAACGCGCGCGAACCGGAGTGAATATCCGTCCGGCTCCAATGAATATTTGTTTAGTATCCCGCAGTCGGCAAAATTATTTATAAGAGTTCGTTCCTTCTGACCGGCCAACGATGGACACCAATCAGCGACCGCTCGGCAGCCGCGATCCGGAACACCCCCATGTTCCTCATGACAGGGAACCGACCGACGAGCCAGCAGGATACCGTCCGGAGGACGAAGACCCGATGACCGGGAGCCCGGGAAGCACCACTGAATCAACCTCCCCCTTCTACCGACGGGAGATTCTGCCGGCGGTCCTCGCCGATGTCGATGGGGATACCGGATATCTGGGAGAAGAGGAGACACCCCGCCCCAGCCGTGACTACGAGATGGATGCGGACGCGCGGGGCCAGCAACCTCGCCATCGAGATCAGCAGGAGCCTTCCTCAACAGGGCGGCCGGGGGAGACACGGCCGGCAGTGGACGAGGAATTCCTCCGGAATCTACGATAGCGAGCGGCGGGGCATCGTCTGCGTCTTCAGCCCGGTCGCGATGCCCTCGCCGATGCTGGAGAACAGGTAGGAGAGGACATCGAACCGCTGCGGAGGATGGTAGGTCTCCGTCTTCAGCCGCGTCGTGTTGGTGAGGTTCTTCGCCGCCTCGACGGCCTCCTGGCGGCCGCCGAGACGGTCGACGAGGCCGAGCTTCTTCGCCTCCGCGCCGAGGAACATCTCACCGGTCGCGGCTTCCTCCACCTGCTCGACGGACATGTTCCTGTTCTCCGCTACCGCCGCGACGAACGCAGCATGCGTCGTATCCAGTATCTCGTTGAACCGCTGCCGCTCGACCGGTGTCAGGTTCTTGTACTGGGAGCCCATATCCTTGAACCGGCCGGACGTGAGGTTGACGTACTCGACACCGAACCTGTCGAGCAGGCCGGAGAACTCGAGATAGGTGGACGATACACCGATACTCCCGGTCAGGGTCAGGGCGTCAGCGACGACGACATCACAGGCCGATGCAGCCCAGTACGCGCCGGAGGCGGCTGCCTCCTTCATCCGGCAGACGGTCGGCACGGAGGCCTCCTCGATGACGCGGGCGGCCTGCTTCGAGGCGACCACCGCCCCGCCGCCGGAGTTGATCTCGTAGAGGATGGCGTCCGCCCCGCCGCTCTCCGCCCTGCTGGTCAGCTCCTGCACGGTCCGCGGGGATATCCCCTCGCTGCGGAAGCCGTTACCGTAGGCGATGGGTCCATCAAGCTGGACGATGGCGAGCTGCCCTGTGGCGGGGTTCACCTCGGTCCGCAGGTCCTCGGTCACCGGGGACGCGAGGAACGCGGCGACCGCGACGAGGGACAGCGCGACGAGAACGTGCATCCAGTGCAGCCGCTCCAGCACCATGCCACCGACTTCCCCGTCGCACTTTTATATCATTTGAACGGCTCGACCCTGCTATGCAGGCAGAGCGGGCGCGCGACATCATCGAACGGGTGAAGTCCGGCGATATCGCAACGGAGCAGGAGCTCCAGCAGGCGAAGCGGCAGGTGGCGCGGGAGACGGAGCTGGAGAAGGTGCCGTCGAACGCCGCCGTCCTCGAGCACGTCCGCGAGGAGGAGCGGGACGCGGTGCGGGACGTGCTGCAGCGGAAGCCGACGCGCACCATCTCCGGGGTCGCGACCATCGCGGTGATGTGGATGTGGGACGACTTCTCCTGCCCGTACGACTGCGCGTACTGCCCGCAGGGCGAGCACGACGACACCACAGCGCCGAAGTCGTACACCGGGAAGGAGCCGTCGGCGCGGCGCGCCATCGACAACGCGTACGACCCCTACGACCAGGTTTCTGCACGGCTGGAGCAGCTGCGGAACATCGGGCATCCGACGGACAAGTCGGAGATCATCATCATGGGCGGGACGTTCCCCTCCACACCGGAAGAGTTCCAGGAACAGTTCATCAAGCGGACGTTCGACGCGTTGAACAG
>JAXINY010000063.1:0-2089 GCA_034190525.1 Asbonarchaeaceae archaeon (SeqCode)
ATTTGTTCTGGAGCGGTTTGATGTGGAGGTGCCGGACTTGCTGGAGGACGCGGCCGGGAAGGACATCGTGCTCGTGGACCACAACGTGTACTCGCAGGCGGTGGACGGGATGGAGGACGCCGCGGTGCACCAGATCATCGACCACCACCGGCTCGGCGACATCCAGACGTCCGAACCCATCTACGTCCGCATCGAACCCGTCGGCTCGACCGCGACAATCATCACCGACCTGTACAACGAGGCGGGCGTGGAGATCACGGAGTCGACCGCGGGCCTGCTGCTCAGCGGCCTGCTCAGCGACACCGTCGTCCTCCGCTCCCCAACCACCACCGACATCGACGAGGAGGTCGCCCACGAGCTCGCCGCCATCGCCGGCGTGGACATCGAGGACTACGGCAAGGAGCTCCTCGCGAAGAAGTCGCAATTGGGTGAGAAGGCGCCGCGGGAGATGGTGCTCGGCGACTTCAAGGAGTTCGACTGGGGTGGCGACACCGTCGGCATCGGCCAGGTGGAGACCGTCGAACCGGAGACCGTGCTCCAGCAGAAGGAACAGGTGCTGGACGCGATGGAGGACATCGTGCAGGAGCGCGACTACCCGCTGCTCGTCCTCCTCGTCACCGACCTCCTCGAGGAGCACACCGAGGCGTTCGTGGTCGGCGACGCGGTCGACACGTTCGAGACCGCGCTCGACGTGACCGTGGAGGACAGCCAGGCGTCGCTGCCCGGTGTGATGTCCCGGAAGAAGCAGGTCGTGCCGCCGCTCGAGGACGCGTTCTCAGCGTGACCCCGGGAGCTGCAGCGGCTGCTCCTGCACCCGCTCCACCATCGCCTCGGTGATCGCGGCCACATCGACGGCGGACGTGTGCAGCGTCGCCGCCTCCAGCTCGCCCGCGAGGTGGTCGCCGATACCGGTGCCGTCGCCGTGCCGGTCGACGATGCGCGGGTTGAACGTGAGCTCGGCGCGGTAGTCCGGGGCGGCGTCCCGGTCGTACCGGCTCCAGCCGACCTGGTACCGCTCCGGCGGCTCGCCGTTCACCAGCTCGACCGCGTCCGGCGACGCCGGACCCGCATCGTCGTACCGCCAGCTGAGGTAGGTGGTCTCGATGGGCTGCTCCCGCGGCGACCGGTCCGAGTACAGGCGCACGTCCGGGTTGCCGCCCAGCCACTCGTCGCCCTCCACCACCTGCCGCCACGTCGACCGCTCCAGCGGTGTCACCCACCGCAGCTCGACGCCGGTGACCGGGTCCCGGTGCCCGCGCTGCGTTATCTGCAGCTCCGCGTCCAGGTCGCGGCCGCGCACCTTCCACCGCCCGTACCGGCCGGGCTCCCCGGTCACGGTCTCGTAGCTGCCGTGCCGGAGGTGCTCGACCTCGACCATACCCCCGCCGTTGCTACCGGACAATAAAATAATTTCTGTCGATTCAGGCGTCCGCCTGAACAGCTGTGTAGGCCGCCTCCCGGACGTCGCGGGCGGTCTCGCTGCTGAAGCTGTCCATGTAGGCGCTGACCACGCTGCGGTCGTCGTCCACGGCGCGCACGGAGATGCTGTCCGGCCCGTCATCCCGGTCGTACACGTTGACCTGGGTGTCGGCCCGTGTCTCCGTGGCGTCCGGCGCTCCGAAGAACTCATCCAGTGCGTCCAGCACCGGTGCCTGCGCGGCCGGGACCGTGGTCTGGTACCGCTCATCGTCCGCGACCGCGCCCCCGTATTCCATGCTTGCGGTGCTCTCCCCGTCCGTCTCCGCCTCCGTGACGTGGACGCCGTCGGCGCTCGGGCCGCCAGGGGCGTCCGCGGGTGCGAATACCTCCGCCGACCCGTACTCCCGAATCTGTACTGATTGACTCATAGCAACATATTGGCATCAGGGGTATATAAGTTTTTGGGAGGTTGCCGCCGTGTTCCGGCGTGCTGACCGCCGCATGCCGCAATTACGGCCTGTAGAGTCGCCGGGTTTCCGGCCTCAGAAGTCCTCCAGCCCCTGCTGCTCGCTCTCCTCGACGATGCGCTCCGCGGTCGACCAGCTCATCCGGGTCTCCGGCGGCAGTTCCCCGTGCTCCGCCAGGTAGTCCTCGAGGAACGTGATGGTGT
>JAXINY010000110.1:0-2086 GCA_034190525.1 Asbonarchaeaceae archaeon (SeqCode)
TCGGGGAGCCGGACCGGAAGGAGGAGCGGTGGCTCGACATCGAGGACGGGCACGTGGGCAGCCCTGTCACGGTCCGCGCCTCGTACCCCGTCCAGGGGCTGAAGCGGCAGTCGAACGAGCTGTACACCGGCGAACTGAAGCCGGGGGAGAGCGGGTT
Organism: Asbonarchaeaceae archaeon (SeqCode); assembly: GCA_034190525.1. GTDB lineage: Archaea > Nanohalarchaeota > Nanosalinia > Nanosalinales > Nanohalalkaliarchaeaceae > JALIDP01. The sequence goes on from JAXINY010000110.1 coordinate 158, forward strand.
CCACACGTTCGCCGGGACGACATACGCGTACAACTACAACCCGGAGCTGTCGCAGGTGGGATACCGGAGCGTCGAGCGGCTGGCGCGGCGGACGGGCGGGACGGTGTTCCAGCCGGGCGAGCGGGCGGCGATCCGCCGGCAGGCGAAACAGTTCAGCGAGCGGACGGTACCGACAAAAACCCCTGTCACGAACTATCTCCTGGTGGCCGCCCTCATCGTGTTCCTCGCCGAGGTCGGCTACCGCAAGATGAACGGGAGGCTGTGAACGATGGAAGAGTTCCTGCGGCGGCGGTTGAACCCGTTCCTCCTCGTATCGACAGTCGTTGTGCTGGCCATCCTCGCAGGGCTCTCCGTCACGTACCAGGACGTGCTCAGCGAGAAGGTGTCGACCAACAAGCAGCTGCGGCAGACCGTGCAGGAGAAGCAGGCGCGGATCTCGACACTGGAGAACCGCACCGCGAACCTGTCCACCGCGCTCGCGGCGGCGCGGCAGGACCTTGCTGTAACCGTGAACGAGACGCAGCGGCAGGAGCAGCTGATAGCCGGGCTGCGGGAGACGGTGACATCGCTGAACAGCACCGTACAGTCACTGCAGGCGACGGTCGCGTCGCAGAAGACGACGATATCGGACCTCGAGGCAGAGGTGGAGGCGCAGGAGACGGAGCTCGCCGCGCTGAAGGACAACCTGACCGTGATATGCGGCGACGTGCCGGAGGCGAACATGACGGACGCGGCAGCGGATGCGTGCGATCGGTGGGACTGAATGGCGGACGTCAACCATGTGCTGAAACGGTTGAAGCGGGAGTTCATCAAGGTCAACCTCCTGCAGGCGAGCCTCGACGCCCTGATCGTCTTCCTCGCGCTCAACCTCCTGCTGTTCCTGTTCAGCATCGAGATCATCCCGGGCGTGTCCACCACCCTCCTCCTCGCGGCCGCCGGACTGGCGGTGTTCCTCGCCGACCTGGCGTACCGCGCCCACCAGTACCGCCTCGAGATCTACGAGGAGCGGAACCCGGAGCTGCGGGAGATCCTGCGGACCGCCCGCGACTACCGGCACCGCGACACGTTCGTGACACGGGCGATGGTGCAGGACCTGCTGAACCGGATGCGGGAGGTGACGTCGGACAGCATCATCCCGACCCGGAGACTCATCCAGAAGATCCTGGTGGTCGGCGCGCTCAGCTTCCTCACGCTCGCGTCCGGCGTCACCAGCTTCCAGCTGCAGGAGCAGGGCGGTGCGCTGCTCCCGTCGCTGGACCGCGGCGGGGAGGAGCCGGAGGACCGGCCGGTGCTGCGGAACACGTCGGAGATCTACGGGGAGCGGTCGGACATCGGGGCGTCGGACCTCGACCTCGGGTTCAACATCACCGGGGAGGGGAAGCAGCGGCAGTCCCAGGGAGAACACCCGGCGTTCCGGTCGGGTGAGGACGCCGCACTGGAGACCACGGAGCGGCAGCTATCAGAGGACCTGGTGCTTGCGAAGCGGTACAGCGTCGCGGTGAAGGAGCTGCGGGACCAATGATTTATAGCCCGCCACCGCAACTGTAGGTGCGATGGCGTCGGAAGAGGAGAAATACCGGAAGGTGACGGAGACGCTCGGCCAGATAATGGATGAAACGTCGAAGGTCATCGTCGGGCAGGAGGAGGTGCGCGAACAGCTGCTCATCGCCATCCTGTGCGACGGGAACATCCTTGTCGAGTCGGTGCCGGGACTGGGCAAGACGAAGATGGTCCGCACCCTGTCCGAGGTCATGGGCCTCGAGTTCTCCCGCATCCAGAACACGCCGGACCTGATGCCGAGCGACATCACCGGGACGCACATCATCGACGAGAGCAGCGATACGAAGGAGTTCGTGTTCCAGGAGGGCCCGATCTTCGCGAACATGGTGCTCGCGGACGAGATCAACCGGGCGACGCCGAAGACCCAGT
>JAXINY010000009.1:0-2052 GCA_034190525.1 Asbonarchaeaceae archaeon (SeqCode)
CTCATCCTGGTTGGTGGTCCGGCTGTGAACCAGTTGGTGGCTGATCTGGCGCAGGACAACAGTGATGTGTGGACTGCGCAGCAGTGGCGCAGCCAGTCGAGTGCTGGGAATGCGCGGCTGAACCTGGTGAACGATGCGTTCGCCAGTGGGCAGGACGCGCTCATCGTCGCGGGGTACAGTGCTGACGATACCCGTGGCGCGGCCCGGTACATCGCCAATTACGAGGCGAACCAGGCCAACCTGCAGGGCAAGAACACGGTCAGCCTGTCCTCGGCGGACTACCCGACCGCGCAGTAAGGGAGTCGCGCCAGGACCGGCCGACCGCACGGGAGCAGGGGTCCGTCCCTGCTCCCACCTTCTTCCTTTCTTTCTCCTTTATCTCTCCACTGTTACACCTGATTCCACAGCTACCGCTGCCCGATGCCGCTATCAAGGTGGAGCGCCGACGGAAATTCCAGACTCTTTTAAATAGCTCTGGAGAGCAGGAGGGACTATGCCACAGCCCACTGTTGCAGCAATCTATCAGGAACTCAAGGAGCTGAGGGACGAGATAGCCGAGCTCAAGTACCGGGTCAACGAGGACTACGAACTCAGCGAGTGGGCCAAGAAGCGGATTGAATGGTACGAGGACGGCCGTGAAGAAACTGTGGCGCACGATGAGGTAACGGAGAAATTCACATGAGCTACACGGTCTCGTGGACCGTGAAGGCCGAGCAGGATCTGGACGGGCTGGACGAGGAGGTCGCTGAACGCATCGTCACGAAGATGGATGCTGTCTCGGATTACCCGTTCCATTTTCTGGAAATGCTGAAAGGATATCCATATCATCGGTTACGTGTCGGAGACTACCGGGCCGTCGTGGATGTGGACCGTGAGGAGGAGCGTTTGACAGTTATTCTCGTCGGTCACCGGGACAAGGTATATCAGGAGATGGGACGGCGGTCCTAACGTCGCTGCTACCGGTTCACGTCCCGCCACACGTCCAGGAAGGTGTCGAAGAAGTCATCGCCCGTCGACACCTGCAGGAACCGGGCGCCGTGCTCGTGCGCCGCCTCCTCCACCCCGTCGATGTGCTCCTCCAGCCGCGACCGGTACTTCTGCTTCGTCCGGCTGGACAGGAACGTGCGGAGCGTCGAGTCCGACTCCGGGTCCGTCAGCACGGTGTCGCCGGTCCAGTCCGGCTCGAGCTCCGTCCCGTCCAGCACGTTCACCAGGACGACATCAGAGTCCTCCATCCGCTCCACGCCGCGCGAGATATCGTCCACGGACGAGAGGAAGTCGGAGATGATGACGACCACGGACGTGTTCTGGATGTACTCCGCGTACTCCGACAGGCACCGCTCGAACCGGGACTCCGGGGTGAACCCGAGCGTGTTCAGCGTGTCCACCAGGTCGCGCGGGTTGAGGCTGCGGCGCGCGGACGAGATATCCGTCACGGTCTCGGAGAACACCGAGAACCGGTACCGGTCGGACGTGTTCGACGCCATGTACGCCAGCCCGATCCCGAGCTTCGCCGCGTAGTCGAACTTGTGCACCCGGCCGTAGTCCATCGAGCTGGAGCGATCGAGAAGCACGTGCAGCGTGACGCTCTTCTCCTCCTCGAACCGCTTGATGAAGAACTCGTTCGTCCGCGCGTACGCCTTCCAGTCCATCCGCCGGATGTCGTCGCCCGGCGTGTACTTCTTGTGGTCCTCGAAGATCATGCCCTGTCCGGTCCGCCCGCTCGTCTGCTCCCCCTGGTACAGTTCGTCGGAGTGCTTCTTCAGCGCGAGGTTGAACCGTTCCAGCTCGTCGAGGAAGCCGACATCTATCATACTTCCCCCACGATCTCGTCGATCACGTCGTCCGGCTCCAGCCCGTCCCGTTCCGCCTGGAAGTTCAGCCCGATGCGGTGCCGCAGCACCGGCTTCGCCATCGCATCCACGTCCTCGTTCGACACGTGCGTCCGCCCCTCCACCAGGGCGTGCGCCTTCGCCGCCAGCACCAGGTTCAGCGACCCGCGCGGCGACGCCCCGTACGACAGCTCGTCCCGGTCCCGGGTCGCCGCCACCA
>JAXINY010000078.1:0-2031 GCA_034190525.1 Asbonarchaeaceae archaeon (SeqCode)
CCGGAGATGGAGACGCAGGAGAACGTGCCGTCGTTGTTGACGTCCGCGACCGCCTGGCCGCTGCCGCAGGCGCTCCCGAAGAACCCGAGCAGCGAGTTCCCGCGGAGGTCGAGGTCGCCGCCGAGGTCCGCCACCTCGCCGTCCGGGTTGATCCAGTCCGCGGCGGTGACGTTGCCGCCGTCGACGTTCACCCTGTCGTTGAACAGCTGCACCGGTGCCGCGGCGCCCATCGACGCCGATGCGGCGACGAGGACCGCGAGCAGTGACACGGCCGAGAACCGGCGCACGGCGTCGCTATCCCGGGAACGGGCCATGCCGTGGGATGCCCACGCCTCGTATAAATAGGTTGGCGCGTGCGCGCGTGTCACGCCGGCGCGACGACGTCGAGGTCCGGGAAGTAGGTGGTGAAGAACCCCTCGTCGAACGTCAGCAGGCGGTCCGCCTGGACCGCCGCGTCCGCACCGATGAGGAAGTCGGAAGGGACGTGCTGGCGGGGGCCGAGGATCCGTCCACAGTCCGGACAGGACGATCGGGATACCGTTCCGCATTCCGGGCACTGGAGGCCGTCCGGACGCGCATCGAGGTACTCACGGAACGCCTGGCCGGCGCGGAACACCGCCTGGCGGTCGATCTGCTCCACCCGGACCCCCGTCGCCGCGAGGAACGCGTCAACCTCTTCGCGCTCCTCGAAGTAGGCCGAAAGCTCGGCATACACGACCGTATTGATGACGATTCCGCCGTCCTTGTACGCCCGCCCCAGCAGCGCCGCCGCCTCCTCGGTGTGGTCATCAGCCTGGTTCAGCAACGCCATCAGCACCGAGGTATCTACGACCGTCTTCATCGGTACGGCCGCAATTCCTGCATAATCTCGTCCAGCGTTTTGTCCGTGTCGAGCACGCCCGTCCACTCCTCGAACGGGTTCTCGTCCACGTCCTTCCGCAGCACGTAGCCCTCCTCCGTCTCCTCGAACCGGACCTCGTCGCCCTCGCGGAGCCCCAGCTCCTCGCGGATCTCCTTCGGGATTGTCACCTGCCCCTTGCTCGTCATCGTCGGCATGCGCAATACATACCGGTAATACCTTAAAAGTATTACAGATTTCCGTGTGCCGGGCGCGGTGCACGCGGTTCCACGACACCGCTGCTCCGTGACCGCGTGCGTTTATATTCGATGCCGCGCCAACCGTGTCCATGGAGGCGCGACAGGTCCTCGCCACCGCCGCGCTCCTCGCCGTCCTCGTCCCGGCCGCGCACGCCGTCGAGGTGGAGCGGGGCGTGGAGTTCGTGTTCGGGGAGACGGACGCCACGACCTCGTTCGCGCACAACCGGACCGTCGACAACATCACGGTCGCGGAGGACACCGTGACCTTCGGGCTGAAGTCCATCTCCGTCGTCCACGGCGAGCCGCAGATCCTGAACACCACCATCTGGAACTTCTCCCTCGCGGAGACGTTGAACGAGCCGACGCTGCAGGTGGCGACCGACGACGCCGGCGGCGACGCCACCATCACCGTCACCGGCGCCGTGAAGGGCCGGGAGTACCGGGTGGAGCAGGACAACAGCACGCTCACCACCGTCGAGACCGGGAGCAACGGGCAGATCCGGTGGGAGGCCGCAGACCTGTCGCTCGGCCACAACTTCACCGCCACCCTCCTCGTCACCCTGCAGAACGTGACCGTCCGCCTCACCGGTGACTTCGACCACCCGAACGACAACGTCGTCATCGACGACGAGCAGCGGGGCGAGGGCACGTACACCGCGGACGAGCTCGACTTCGGGTACGCTGCGTTCGAGCTCGGCGGCAAGGTCGCCGGCATCGTCCCCGCGGGCACGTTCCTCAAGCTCCGGTTCGACGACCGCGGCAGCACGTACCGGTTCGCGCAGACGCAGAAGGGAGAGGGCAACGACTTCCTCATCCCGTTCACCGAAGGGTCGCACGGCGTCATCGAGGACCGCGAATCCGCCATCCAGGGATCGCTGTTCGGCAGCGCCAACTTCCTCGGCTTCCCCAGCCCCAACTTCGCCTACGCACTCA
>JAXINY010000066.1:0-2019 GCA_034190525.1 Asbonarchaeaceae archaeon (SeqCode)
GCATCGCCGAGGAGCGCGCCTCCCGAAAGTACCCCAACCTCGAGGTGCTGAACTCATACGAGGTCGCGACGGACGGAAGCCACAAGTGGTTCGAAATCATCCTCGTCGACCCCGACCACCCGGAGATCCAGGCCGACGACGACATCAACTGGATCGCGGACGAGCGCGGCCGGGCCGAGCGCGGCAAGACCTCCGCCGGGAAGAAGGGGCGCGGCCTCCAGAACAGGGGGACGGGTGCGGAGAAGGCGCGGCCGTCGCAGGACGCGAACGACAACCGCGAGAACTGAGTCCCGTATCAGGCCGGACGGATTTAAGATTTCGTTTATAAACTGGCGTATGGACCGCCGGTTCTACGACCTCGACATCCAGTCCGACGTCTCCGCCGGCGAGGACAGCGTCGCCGCGCTCGCCGACCGCGCTGCAACGCTCGGGTTCGACGGCATCGGCATCGCGGACTACGCCGCGGAGCGCGAGGACGTCCAGCGCCTTGCAACGGAGATCGATGCTGCCGACGCGGACATCGACATCCACCTCGGTGCGAAGCTGAAGCCCGGCGACCCCGAGGAACTGGGCGACATGCTCCGCCAGGTCCGCGACCGGGTCGAGGTCGTGGTCGTGCACGGCGGGGACGCGGACGTGAACCGTGCCGCGACCGGGGACGCACGGGTGGACGTCCTCGCCCACCCGGAGAAGGGGCGGACCGATGCAGGGCTGGACCACGTCATGGTGAAGCAGGCCGCCGAGAACCGGGTCGCGGTCCAGCTCAACCTCGCGCAGCTGCTCGGGACGTACGGGAAGGTCCGGGCCCACGTCCTGTCGCACATGCGCCGGAACCTCCGCCTGTGCCAGCACTTCGACGCCCCGGTCATCGTCTCCAGCGGTGCGAGCTCCGTGTGGGGGCTGCGCGCCCCGCGCGAACTCGCGGCGGTCTCCCGCGTCCTCGGGATGGAGCTCGAGGACGGGTTCGACACCGTGTCCAGGGTGCCGCGCCGCATCATCGACCGTGCGGAGCAGGTGACGCGGGACGGGTTCGTGCGCCCGGGCGTGGAGGTGGTGAGTGGTGAGTGAGCTCCAGTCGCTGCCGAAGTCGCTGCGTGAGAAGCAGCGGTACATCGTGTTCGACATCCACTGCGACCGCGACCGCGAGCTCGGGCAGGTCGTGGACGCGGTGTGGGACAGCATCCTCGACCTCCTCGGGCAGGAGGGCGCGTCCCGCGCAGACCCGTGGGTGATGGACGACCTGTTCGACCCGGAGCAGCAGCGCGGCGGCATCCGCGTGAAGAAGGACGCGGTCGAGGAGGTCCGCGCCGCGCTCGCACTGGTCCAGGAGGTCGGCGGCGAGACCGCGGCGCTCCAGGTGCTCGGCGTCACCGGGACGATGGACTCGGCGCGGACGAAGTACCTCTGAGCCCGCTATTTTAAAAGAACGATTTACAATCGTTTAGTATGAAGGAGCAGGGGCTCATCCACCTCCACGCCCTCGTCCACGAGGCAGCGGAGTACGCGGATGAGCGCGCTGACCATGACCGGTTCGCGGACCGGCCCGACCGGTACACCGCGCTCGATATCCGCCCGACCTCCGTCCACCGCTCCAAGGACCGGCAGAAGGCCGGGCTATACGCGCTCAGCCTCCACGTCACCGGGGTCATGGGCGCCGATACCAGCGGGTCGACGCTGTACGGCCACGTCCACGACACGCTGCAGGAGATGTACGGCGACCGGCACTGGCACGAGGACGGGTTCGATCTCGAGGCCGACGACCCGGCCGCGCTCGTCGACTGGCTGCTGGACGATGAGGACGGGTCGGGCGGTGATCCCGGCCCTGATCCCGGTGGGGACGCGCGGGAGGAGGCGCTGCAGGAACTCGAGGAGCTCGGGCTGCGGGCGGACGACTAGCCAATCATTCCTTTTATAAAACTTCCAGCGAAACGGTAGGACAGGTTCTGGAGGATACATAGCGATGCAGCTCGGCAACCAGCAGATGCAGTACGACCGCGCGAAGACCATCTTCTCGCCGGA
>JAXINY010000124.1:0-2016 GCA_034190525.1 Asbonarchaeaceae archaeon (SeqCode)
GCCCCGGCGACACCATCGCCTACGTCGTCACCCGCGGCGGCGGCAGCATCTCGGACAGGGCGGAGCTGCTGCAGTACGCGGACTCGTACGACGCGGAGTACTACGTGGAGAACCAGGTGGTGCCGGTCGCGCTCCGCGTCCTCAAGGTGCTGGGCTACACGGAGGACCAGCTGCTCGGGAAGGGGAAGCAGTCCGGGCTGGACCGGTTCGGATGAGAACTGGTAAAAGCCTCCGCACGTCTCACCGCGGCATGGGCGAGGACGACGACGCGCTCGACTACCACCGCCGGAACCCGGCGAAGATACGGGTCGAGGGCGCTGTCGATGTGGAGACGCAGGACGACCTGTCGAAGGCGTATACGCCGGGCGTGGCCGCGCCGTCCCGCGCCATCGCAGACGACCCCGTCACGGTCTACGATTACACAGCGAAGGGGGAGATGGCGGCGGTGCTGTCCAACGGCTCGGCCGTCCTCGGGCTCGGCGACATCGGTGCAACAGCGTCCATCCCGGTCATGGAGGGAAAATCGCTGCTCATCCGGGAGTTCGGCGACGTGTCGGCGTTCCCGCTTGTGGTGGACGAGGACGACCCGGAGGAACTCATCGCGACGGCGGAGCGCCTCGAACCGATGTTCGGGTTCCTGATGCTGGAGGACATCCGGTCGCCGGACTGCTTCCGAATCGAGGACGAGCTCAGCGACCGGCTTGGCATCCCGGTGTTCCACGACGACCAGCACGGCGCGGCCATCGCCATCCTCGCCGGCCTCCTGAACGCGCTCGACGTCGTCGGGAAGGAGATGGACAGCATCGAGGTGGCGGTCGTCGGGGCCGGCGCCGCAGGCACGGCAGCGGCCGACATCCTCCTGGAGGCAGGCGCGGAAACGATCCACCTGGTCGACCGGCAGGGCATCCTCGCGCCGGACATGGACGGGCTGAACGACCGGCAGCAGGAGCTGGCGGAACGCGTCAACTCTGGCGGGACGCGCGGCGACCTGGCGGACGCGGTCGACGGCGCCGATGTCCTCCTCGGCCTTGCAACCGGAGGCATCGTCTCGCAGGAGATGGTGCGGTCCATGGCCGACGACCCCATCGTGTTCGCGATGGCCAACCCCGACCCGGAGATCCCGTATCACGATGCGAAGGAGGCGGGTGCGGCCGTCGTGGGCACGGGCCGCGCCGACTACCCCAACCAGATCAACAACTCGCTCGCGTTCCCCGGCATCGTCAAGGGCGCGCTGCGGTGCAACGCACTCGAGATCAATATGGCGATGAAGGTCGCCGCCGCCGAGGCCATCGCCGACATCGTTGACGACCCGGCCCCGGACCGCGTCGTTCCGTCGTCGCTGGAGGACGGCATCGCGGACGCGGTCGCGGCCGCGGTGACGGAGAAAGGCCGGGAGACCGGGGCGTGCCGCATCTAGTCACTCCAGGTGGTGGTAGTCCAGCTCGTGGCCCTCCTCCAGCGCGGCCGTGATGCGGTTCGGTACCGGCGGCACCTCCTCGGTCCACAGCTCCATGCCGTCGTCTGACGCCTGCACGAGGATGTTCTTCTTCCAGTTCTCCCGCTCCTCCGGGAAGTCCTCCCGGTAGTGCGCGGCGCGTGACTCCTCCCGTTCCAGCGCACTCCGCAGCACCGCTTCGGCGACGGGCAGCATGAAGTGCAGGTCCATCGCGTACTCGAACCCCTTCGCCGTCACGTCGCCCGGCACCTCCAGGTCATCCGCTTTCTCCCGTATCGCTTCCAGCTTCTCCAGCCCCGCTTCCAGCCGCTCCTCCTCGCGGATGATGCCGGCGTGCTCCCACATCACCGCGCGCAGCTCCTCGATGATGTCGTGCGGGTCGTGCTCCCCGTCGCTGCCGCGCAGCTCCTCCAGCCACCGCAGGTGGTCCTCCAGCTCCTCGTCGTCGACCGGTTCCCGCGGCGCATCCTCCACGTACTCAGCGACGTGCCCGCCGGTGATGGCTCCGAACGTGACGATCTCCGCGAGCGAGTTCCCGCCCAGCCGGTTGCCGCCGTGCA
>JAXINY010000128.1:0-1998 GCA_034190525.1 Asbonarchaeaceae archaeon (SeqCode)
GACGTGATCTCCAGCGTTCTGGCGGTGCCGTTGGAGAGGCTGTCCACGTTCACGATCTCGTTGCCGTCCATGTCCAGGCTGCCGTTCATCGTGTCCGTCCCGTCCAGGTTGAGGTAGTTCGTGTTGGCGTACCCGAGGGACAGGGCGTCGCCGGACGACGTCGGGTCCTGGACGTTCCGCACCCGGTTCGTGTTCATGTCGATGATGTCCGACATGTCCAGCCGTCCGGTGCTGGTGAAGTTGGTGCGGCCGCTCCCGATCTTCATCACCCGTTCACCGGACATGTTCAGGCCGCCCGTCATCACGTCCCCGGACTCGTTCACGTACACGTTCGAGGACTCGCCGGAGATGGAGACGCAGGAGATGGTGCCGCCGTTGGTGATGTCGTCCACCGCCTGCCCCGAGGAGCAGCCAGAGCTCAGCCAGTTGGTGATGGCCTGGTCGCTCATGTCCAGGTTGTGCGAGCCGACGCTGTTGCCCTCTCCCATCACCTGTGACAGGTTGTTCGGTGTCAGCAGGTCCGACGCGTCCTTGCCGTCGAGCTTGTCCGCGTTCACCGCCGACTTGCCGGAGTCCTTGTGCTGGATCTGGCCGAACACGCCGGCCGCGGTACCGGCGAATAGAAGCACCGCCGCAACGACGAGTCCTGCACGGACAGGGAGAGAACCTGCCGGCCGTATACCCATGCCCCTTCTTGTCCGTGACTGGTTTAAAATACTGTTGTCAATCGGCGTGGTCTGACAGGAGTGGGGACACCCCGATTTGAACGGGGGTCGACCGCTTGATCCGCGTGAGGTCATCGAGCCAGGGGCTCTCAGCGTTCCAGAGTATCGCTCTGGAGGCGGTCAGGATGCCAGGCTACCCCATGTCCCCTTCGGAACTGAATGCGCGCGGTAGATTTTATAACCTCCCCGGACCACCCATTCTTAAGTTTTTACTATTTGATGACAACATATGGAGGGCGCTGCTGATATCGGGGTGTACCCGTACCCGAACTTCAACATCCCGTACTTCCACAACGTCGCCGACCGGTTCGAGAGCGACGGCGCGGATTTCTCAGAGGACAGGACACTGTTCGTCGGCGGCACGCTGTACGGCCACGAGTTCAAGGCGTGGAAGCCGGAAACAGACGTGACCGTGGTCGAGCAGAACCCGCTCACCGCGTACCTGCAGACGTTCCTCGCCCACGAACTGGCCGACGGGGCCTCGCCGGGGACCGCCCGGGAACGGATATTCGACTACAGCCACAGAGTCCGTGAGACCGGTGTCGGCCTCCACCCGATGGACGACGGCCCCGCACTGCACCGGCTCGGGACCGACCGGGAGGAGCTGGCCGGGCACGTCGACCGCCACCGCGCGTTCGCGGCCAGCGACTGGTGGCCGCACGACTACGGCATCCCCGACCGCATCCTGGCAGAGACCGGCAACGGCTCCCGCCAGGACCTCGAGGACGCACTCTACGCCGCCGTCGTCGACGGGGACGGGCGGCAGGACGCACGCCTGTCGCTGAAGCCGGCGGACATCAGCACCGAGATCAACCCGGGCGTGCTCCAGGACGTGGCGGCGACGGCACAGGTCGACAGCATCGAGATCGGCGATATCCGCGATGTCGACGGCGACTACGACGTGGTGTTCACGAACAACGTGTTCGATTACGTGGACCACAGCGACGTGACAGGGATCGTCGACAGCATCACCGCCGATACAGGCGCGTACATGGAGGCCGCCCTCCTCGGCACCCAGTTCTATATGGACGCCGCCGGGTTCGACAGCGTGGAGGACTACCGCACCGATTTCGACCGGCAGATCCCTGCGACGATGGAGCCGCTGGCGATCGGGCCCGACGTCGGGTTCTTCAGCGACGGCAGGGAGGAGATGTACGCGGATATCGACGAACTCCCCGACATCGTCCGCCTCTACCGGCCCGCATGATCCTCTCCTGCCGCGATACAGCTACAGCTGGCCGGTATAAAATAAAAGGGAAAGGAAAGAAACAGC
>JAXINY010000095.1:0-1971 GCA_034190525.1 Asbonarchaeaceae archaeon (SeqCode)
CCGGCCTTCGTGATGCACTGTGCCATCGTTCTCACCCCCACGTGGTGTTTGTTCCCGCTGTTTGACGGCTGTATCCCGGGATTGTCGGTCCCGGTTTAAATAGGTTGGACGGTGCCGGGACGGAACCAATAAAAGCCTCGCGGCGACGGGAACGGTATGCCGCAGGACGACTTTGAGCGCCGCGCCGCGCGGCCGTGCGACATCACCGACATCGACCCCGAAAGCGATGCGCGGGTGCGCGTGCTGGGCACGGTGCTGGAGGCGCGGCAGGACTCCATCATGCTGGACGACGGCTCCGGCACGGTCGAGGTGTTCCTCGACGCGGACGACCTGGACGCGGTGCAGGACGGGCAGCGCGTCCGGGTGTTCGGCAGGGTGATGCCGACCGCGGACGCGTTCGAGATCCAGGCGGAGCTGGTGCAGGACATGACCGACCTCGACATGGACACGTACGGCGAGGTCGTTGACGCGGTCGGGAAGGACGCCATCCCGTAGGTAGAGTTAAAAGGATGGGTGCGACGGTGAGGGTACGAGGTAACGATACGCATGTTCAGGGCAGAGCTATCGGACGCGGGCCTTCTGCAGGACGCGCTGCAGTCCATCTCCAACATCATCACCGAGGGCGTGTTCCAGTTCTCCGAGGACGGCGTCGCCCTCGTGGCGGCGGATCCGGCGATGGTGGCGATGGTGGACTTCACCATCGAGGAGGACGCGTTCGACGCGTACGAATGCGACGGCGAGGAAAAGATCGGTGTCAACATCGAGGACCTGTACTCCATCGTCCGCCGCGCCGGCTCGAACGAGTCGGTCGTGCTGGAGCTGGACGAGGACGACGCGAAGCTGAACGTGACGATGCGGAACGGGTCGGAGCGTAGCTTCTCCCTTGCCCTCCTCAACCTCGACGAGGACGACATCCCGTCGACGGACGACCTCGACTTCTCCGTGGCTGCCGACGTGACGACCGCGGTGCTGGACGACGCCATCGGCGACGCGTCCGTGGTCGGGGACGCGGTCACCGTCGGGGCGGACGCGGACGGCATCACCCTCCAGGCCGAGGGCGACAACTCCACGGTCGAGACCCGCATCGGTGCGGGGAGCGACGGCGTGATGGAGCTGCAGGCGAACGGCGAGGTCCGGTCGATGTTCTCCCTCGACTACCTGAACAAGATGATCAAGGCGAAGAAGCTGAGCGACACCGCGCACGTGAAGCTCGGGGACGACTTCCCGATGCGCCTCGAGTTCCAGGTGCCGGAGAAGCTTCACCTCTCGTACATCCTCGCCCCCCGCATCGAGGAGTGACCCGTGCTCCACGCCGCCACGCTCCTGTTCCTTGAGCAGCTCCGGACACCGCTGCTGAACGAGGCGGCGGTCGCGGTCACGGCGTTCGGCTCCCCGTTCGTCGCACTCCTCCTCGTGTACACGCTCTACCACTTCGACCACCGCGACACCGCCGTCCTCGCGTTCACCGCGCTCGCGGCCGGCGGCGTGGTGGAGAAGACGCTGAACCTCCTCGTGCGGCGGCCGCGGCCTGACATCGTCTCCGCAGTCATCACCGGCTACCCGCAGGGCTTCGCGTTCCCGTCCGGCCACGCCACGGTCGCGTTCGCGCTCGCGGCGGTGCTGGAGCAGGAGCTGGACGGCAGCAACTACTACTTCTACGTGCTCGCCGCGCTCGTCGCGGTGTCCCGCCTCTACCTCGGGCTGCACTGGCCGGGCGACGTGGTCGCGGGCGCGGTGCTCGGGACCGCTGCAGGGCTGCTCGTCCACCGGTACCGGGGCCGCGTGCTGGCCGCCGCCGACCCGCTGGTTTAAATGACGTCGCGGGAAATACCGGTGCAGGTGTCTTTCATGGCAGGAATCGGCGGGCGCTGTCGGACCTGGTCGAGAACATGGTCGCCTTCGCGGTCATGATCGTCCTCGGCATCATCGGGTTCTACCTGACCGTGTTCGTCGTCACCTCCGGCGCCTCCC
>JAXINY010000079.1:0-1946 GCA_034190525.1 Asbonarchaeaceae archaeon (SeqCode)
TCGGCACCGTTGTTGACACGTTCGTGAACGACGACGAGTCGTACGGCGCCGTCACCGTCGACGACGGCAGCGGGACGATCCGCGGCAAGTTCTTCCAGGACGTGGGGATGATGGAGGACATCCAGGAGGGCGACATCGTGGAGCTCATCGGGAAGGTGAAGGAGTACGAGGGGGAGCGGTACGTGAACCCGGAACTGGTGGTGGAGCGGTCGCCGACGTACGAGCTGGTGCGGGCGCTCGAGCTCCAGCAGCTGCAGGAGGAGTGGGCGGAGTACGTTGAACTTGCGGAGGAGCTGCAGGAGGACGGGAAGTCCGACGACCACATCCTGCAGGAGCTGCAGGGGAAGGGCCTGACGGAGCGGGACGCGGAGGGGGTGCTCCAGTTCGTGCAGGAGGGCGGGGTGGACGGCCAGCCGGACCGCGACTCCTCCACACCGTCCCCGGCGCCGGACGCTGGCGATGCGCAGGGGGAGGACAGCGAGGAGGACGACAGCAGGCGCGAGGCGGTCGTCGCCGCCATCGAGACGCTGGACGAGGGGGAGGGCGTGGAGTACGGTGACATCCGGGAGGAGGCGGGTGTGGAGGAAGAGGAGCTGGAGGACATCATCAACGACCTGCTGTCCGACGGCACCTGCTACGAGCCGCGGCCCGGCCGCATCAAGAAGCTGTGATAGCTGCGCGGCCGCCCGCTGTGCCGACCGTTTATAAGCTTGCTGGCCCATCGTCTCCGCATGGACTACGACCAGATGCTCGAGAAGGGGAGGGAAGAGATCCCCGAGGACGTCTCCGGCAGTGAGCGGTTCGAGATTCCGGAAGCGGAGACGCAGAAAGAGGGGAGCAAGACAGTCATACGGAATTTTGGGTCGCTCGCCGACAGATTTAACCGTGACAGGCAGCACCTGTCGAAGTTCCTGCTCGGGGAGCTGGGGACGTCCGGCCACGTCGAGGGGAGCGAGCTGGTGCTGAACGGGTCGTTCCGCCGCGGCAAGATAAACGACAAGCTCGAGGCGTACGTGGAGCAGTACGTGACCTGCCCGGAGTGCGGGCGGCCGGACACGAAACTCGGGAAGGAGAAGGGCGTGGAGCTGCTGCAGTGCGAGGCCTGCGGGGCGCGCACCCCGCTCGAGGGATGATGTTCTCCTGCCGCGAGATACAGAGCGGGAAGGGCACCATCGTCGCGGCCTGTGACGCGGCCATCCTCGGCGACGAGTACACCGAGGGCGGCGTGACCCTCACGGTGGACGAGGACTTCTACGGCGGCGAGGAGGTCGGACTTGACGCGGTCATCGCCGCACTCGACGGCTTCTTCACGGCAAACCTTGTCGGGAACGAGCTGCTGGACGGGCTCATCGCGGAAGGCGTGGTGGACGAGGCGGAGGTCGGCGCGGTCGACGGTGTCCGGCACGTCCAGCTGTTCAGGGTGTGAACTGTGGAGGCGCCCTGCCCGAAGTGCGGGGCCGACACCGCGGGGTACGGGCCGCGGAACCTGTGCCGTGACTGCTTCCTGGACGAGGACCAGCTCATCGCGGTGCCGGACGAGCTCACGGCGGAGCGGTGCAGCCACTGCGGCCGTGTCCGCCGCGGCATGGAGTGGGTGGAGGTCGATGACGACCGGGAGCTCATCGCCGCGGTGCTGGAGGACGAGGTGGACACGGACCGCGTGACAGCGGTGTCGTTCACCGGTGACGGGAACACGTACCACCTGACGCTGATGGTCGAGAAGGAGGTGGACGGCGAGGTGCTGCGGCAGGAGGTGGAGACCGACCTCGTGGTGGAGACGGTGCAGTGCCCGCCGTGCGCGAAGTTCGAGGGCGGCTACTTCGAGTACATCATCCAGCTCCGCGGCGAGCACGTCGAGGAGGCGCTGGAGGCGATGATGGACCGGGCCGCGGACGTGACCGACGAGAACCGGGAGGACTTCGTGTCGGACGTGGAGGAGGCAGACG
>JAXINY010000068.1:0-1886 GCA_034190525.1 Asbonarchaeaceae archaeon (SeqCode)
CTGTACGACGCGTCCGTCGACTACCTGGACGACCAGGTCGGCGGGTTCCTGGACACGCTGGCAGCGGACGGGGTGCTGGAGGACACCGTCGTCGTCATCGTGTCGGACCACGGCCAGGACCTGGGGGAGGACGGCCGGTTCGGCCACCAGTTCACGGTGTCGGAGGAGACGGTGCGGGTGCCGCTGATGGTGCGCGCCCCCGGACTGGAACCGGCCCGCGTGGCCGAGCAGGTGGAGCTGCGGGCGCTGTACGACGCGGTGCCGCGGCTCGCCGGGCTGGACGACGGCGACGGCACGGTCGCGGCGGCGGACATCGCGAAGGGCGGGTACGCGGAGCCGCAGCTCGACCTGCAGCGGCTGCCCGCGGAGAAGCAGGCGGTGTACCGGAAGGCGCTGTCGTTCGTCCGCGGCCGCGGGCAGAAGGTGGTGCGGGAGGAGAACGGGGACGCGGTCATCCGCGCAGCGGCGCTGGCCACCGGCGACGCGGTTGAGCCGGACGCGGAGCTGCTGGCGGCGCTGGACGGCATCGGTGCGGCGGCGGAGGGCGAGACGGACGTGACGGATGAGCAGGTGAAGGAGCGGCTGGAGGACCTCGGCTACATGTGAGCCGTGCGGGATGTGAAAAAGTTCGCAGGGGGTGAACCGGTATGCGACCGAGCGCACGCGGCGTGGCGGAGAACGCAGCGTTCTTCGGGGTCGCCGGGACGCTGCTCGCCGCCGGCATCTACCAGGGGCTACAGCCCATCACCGTCCACCTGAACCTGCTCGTCGTAGGGGTGCAGGTCCTCGTGATGAACGCCGCGGCCGCCGCGCTATCGTTCACCGCGGTCACGACCGGTGCCGCGGCCATCTACCTGTACCGGTTGCACAGGGCCGACCGCCGGACGGTGGAGACCGGGCCGGAGCTCGCGGTCATCGTCCCGGCGTACCAGGAGGCGGCGACCCTGCCGCGGGCGGTGTCGTCCCTCCTCGCGTCCACGTACCGGCCGCTGTCGGTGGTCATCGCCTGCCAGCGCGGCGACCCGGACACGGCGGCGGTGGCGGAGGAGCTGGCGGACCGGCACGACGCAGTCCAGGTCGTGGTGAACGAGGACGGCCCGCAGTCGAAGCCGGGGAACGTGAACGCGGCCGTCGCGCGGTGCGACGCACCGCTGCTGGCGGTGGTGGACGCGGACAGCACCGTCCACCCGGAGCTGTTCGCGGCCGCGGTCCACCGCATCACGGAGCAGGGCGCTGACGTGGCGCAGGCACGGTGGCTGGGGGCGACGGACGGCTGGGTCGAGGCCATCAGCCACTACGAACACCTGTTCACGGCCACGCTCGCCCGGCAGCTGTACCTCCTCATCCCGGGGATGGGCCGCGCCCTCACGAACGGGACGGTGATGACGCGGGACGCGTTCGACCGCGTCGGCGGGTTGACCGATGTGCTGGCGGACGACTACGACTTCAACCTGGCGTGCTACCGGGAGGGCCTGGCGATGACGGAGGTGCTCGCGTACCCCGTGACGCGGGAGCCAGCGCACTCGCTGCGGGACTGGCTGGGGCAGCGGAAGCGGTGGATGCTGAGCTACGTGCAGGTGCTGGCGCGGCTGCTGCGGCAGCCGTTCGGCGGTGTCCGCCACCTCGTGTCCATCGGGCTGACGGCGGGGACGGTGCTGGGCGCGGTGTTCGCGCTGCTGCTGACGTCGAAGCTGGTGCTGCTCGCGGTCATCGGCGCGTTCCGGTTCTCGGCGCTGCCGCTCGCGGTGCTGGCCGGGGTGGCGGGCGGGCTGCACCTGCGCGACCACCTGGCCGGCCACCTGCCGCGGCCGCACCCCGCGGTCCTCGCGTTCCCGCTCGCGGTCCCGGTGCTCGGCCTCGTCACGGTGAAATCGGTGCTCGAGTAC
>JAXINY010000037.1:0-1808 GCA_034190525.1 Asbonarchaeaceae archaeon (SeqCode)
TTGTCGAGACCCCCGCCGGGATGCGGATGCGCGCCATGAACGCGTCGTTCCCCCATTCCTCTTCCAGCACCTCGGAACTCATCTCCTGGATCTTGCCGTACGCCTTGCCGGAGTACTTGCTGGGGACGCGGACCGCCATCTCCTTCTCCTCCATCGATATCGGGATCTTCGGCCGGATCGCGTCCAGCACCTCCTGCACCTGCTCCTCCGCGTCCTGCATCGCGTCCACCTGCACCCCGGCCTCCTCCATCGCGTTCTCGATCCGCTGCGGCGGGTGCGGTGCGTTGGTCTGCGGGTTCATCGCCCTGCGTGCGATGATGTTCACCACCTGCTTCCGCTTCTCCTCGCGCAGCTGGTTCTTCTGCTCCGTGGTGAGCGCCATCTCGCCACGCTCGAACAGTTCCTCCGCAGCTTCTACAACGTTCCGCGTCCCGAACTCGTCCTCCACGTTCTCCATCGACGCCTTCTCCGCGGCAGCCGCGTCGGTGAAGATCTCCTGCACGAACAGGACCCTGTCAAAGTTCTCGATCTCGCCGCGGCGGTACGCGAACGCCTCGTCGGGGTCGACCAGGATCTCGAACTCGTGGTCGTTGCTGTAGGTGACGGTGATGGCGTCGTCGGGGTCCACGGCCATCGGTTCCGGTCTCTCACTTATATTATTGTGGTGACGGCATAGCGACATGGCACGGCCGTACCGGGAGCGCGAGGAACCCAACCCGGCAGGCATCCAGCAACGGTGGGGGCCGCATGCCCTCGGGACGGATCCTGCAGATCTACCCGCACCGGAAATCCATCAATACCCGGCCGACCCTGGCGACGCCGATGCACCGGTGACCGTTATCGAGTACCCGCAATCGATCGAGATCGGGACCGAGTACGGCGTGAGCGCACCGATCGGGAAGACGGGGGACACCCGGCGTATCGAGGACATCTTGGTGAACCTTACCGACCACCCACCGGAACAGGTCGTGGATGACGTCGCCGCCTGGAAGCGTGAGAAGTACCAGCGCAGGTTCGAGCCGCTGCTGAACGGCCATACGACGCTGCCGGAGAGCTACGCGGCGGGCCTTGAAGAGGTAGTGGACAGGCATCTCAGACGTGTCGGGAAGACTAGAGACTGAACCCGCGGTCGTCGAGCTCCTCCGGCATGAGCCGGGTGAACCCGTCGCCGTCAACGGACACGAGCTCGATGTTCGCCAGGTCGATGTCCTCCTCGGCGGCGGACAGGGCGTCGAGCGCGAGCTGGATGGCGGCGTCCTCGTCCATCCCCTCCTCGTACTCGTCGCGGAACAGGTCGTTCGCCGTCTCACCGCCGCGGCCGATGGCGATGGCGTTCCACTCCTTGAGGATGCCGGACGGGTCGGTCTGGTACAGCTCCGGCCGGTCCCGCGTCCCCGCGACCAGCATCGCCACCCCGAACGGCCGCACGCCGCCGTACTGGGTGAACATCTGCTGCCGGTCGGCCAGGAACTTCGCCAGCGCGGAGGTCGGCACCGGCTCGTCGTACAGCATCATGTTCTGCTGCGCCTCCTCCCGCGCCTCGTTGAGCAGTGCGCGGCCGTCGGAGACAAGGCCGGACACCGTCATGCCGATGTGGTCATCGATTTCGAATACCTTGTCCGGATTCCGGGACTGCAGCTCGGGGTTCTCCCGCGTCGCTGCCATGACGACGCCGCCGTCGTAGGTGACCCCGACCGAGGTGGAGCCTTTCTTGACGGCCTCCCGGGCGTACTCCACCTGGAACAGCCGCCCCTCCGGCGAGAAGATGGTCTTCGCGCGGTCGTACTGCATCTGCTGGTTGCCGAGCT
>JAXINY010000039.1:0-1792 GCA_034190525.1 Asbonarchaeaceae archaeon (SeqCode)
GACCGGGGGGAAGATGAGTGCGTCGGAGGCGGCGTCGAAGATCAGCATCCACGACGACGCGGCCGCCGTTGAGGAGAAGCTCAACGACGCGTACGCGCCGGCGGGCGAGGTGGAGGGCAACGGGGTGCTGGAGTACGTCCGCTACCTCGTGTTCCCCATCCTGGAGCAGCGCGGCGACGCGTTCGTGGTGGAGCGGCCGGACGAGTACGGCGGCACGGTCGCGTTCGACGCCTATGACGACCTCGAGGAGGCGTACGTCGCCGGGGACCTGCACCCCGCGGACCTGAAGGAGGCCGCCGCCGGGTACATCAGCGAGGCGCTGCAGCCGGTGCAGGAACGGTTCGACGGCGAGGAGGAGCTGCTGCAGCGGGCGTACCCGGACGAGTACGGGGGCTAGCCGTCCAGCAGTTCATCTGCCTCGAGGAACGCGAATCCGTTCTCCTCCGCGTACCGCCCCGCATCTCCTGCAGACAGCGCATTCCCGGTCTCGTCGTCAAGCATCTCGCACACCACCGCTGCAGGCGTCACGTCCGCGCGCCGGAGCAAATCGACGGCCAGCTCGGTGTGGCCCTGCCGCTCCGCGAGCCCCTCGGCCGCCTCCAGCAGCACCGGGACGTGCCCCGGGGCGCGGAACTCGTCGCGGAACCGGAACGCCGGGTCCGACACCGCGTCCGCCAGTGCCCGGATGGTGGTGGCCCGGTCCCGGTCCGTGATACCTGTCCGGGTGGACACGTGGTTGACGCTGACGGAGAACGAGGAGCGGTCGTCGTAGTCCGGTGCGCCGCCGTACTCCTCGAACAGGTCGTCGAGCAGCGGCAGGTCGAACCGATGCCCGGCCCCGTGCGGGACGGCGACGCAGATGAGGCCGCCGGCGTCGGTCCGCAGCCGCCGCACATCCGTCCAGTCGACGGCGGCCGCGGGGACGACCAGGTCCGTCTCGTCCTCGCGGTCGTCGGCGTCGTGCACCAGCACCGGCTCACCGCGCTGCACCGCCGCCACCGCCTCAGCAAGCCCCATACACCTCCCATCCCCGGTACGCATAAAAATCCTCGGCCACAAAACGTGTCCGTCCCAATGAAGGGTGGACGTGTTTCCCCGCGGTGACCGGCGAGACGTTCCCCCGAGCTGCGGTTCTCTTAAAACTCTGCCACGCGGTGTCCCGGTAGAGGTGTATCGATATGCTTGACATCGAGCTGTTCCGCGAGGAGCCGGAGCGTATCAGGGAGTCGGAGCGCCGCCGCGGCAAGGACCCGGACCGCGTCGACCGCGTCGCGGAGCTTGACAGGGAGTGGCGGGAGACGCGGCAGGAGCTGGACGAGCTGCGGCACGAGCGGAACGAGGTCAGCGACCGCATCGGGGAGCTGAAGCAGGAGGGCGAGGACGCGGAGGAGGAGATCCAGCGGATGCAGGAGGTGAAGGAGAAGATAGCGGAGCTGGAGGGGAAGGAGGAACGGCTGAAGGAGGAGCGGGACGAGGAACGGTACAGGGTCGGGAACATCCTGCACGAGGACGTGCCGCCCGGCGAGGACGAGGACGACGCCGAGGAGCTGCGGCAGTGGGGGGAGAAGCCAGGGATCGACGACCCGCTGCACCACGCCGACCTCGTCGAGGAGTTCGATCTGGTCGATACGGATACTGCCGGCGAGGTGTCGGGCTCGCGGTTCTACTACATGAAGGACGACCTGGTGAAGCTGCACCTGGCGGTGCAGCAGTACGCGCTGGACAAGTTGCAGGGCGAGGGCTTCCAGCGGATGTACACGCCGTTCATGCTGAAGCACGAGCAGATGGAGGC
>JAXINY010000074.1:0-1780 GCA_034190525.1 Asbonarchaeaceae archaeon (SeqCode)
AAAATGAGGTCGGCGACGTGTACTTCTCACTGCTCGCACTCGCCGACGAACTCGATATAGACCTCTCCGACGCGCTCGACACCGTGCTTGAAAAAAACGAGGACCGGGCGTCGGAGACAGGCAGTCCCGGCTCCCGCTAGCACCGGTCATCAGGTCACGGCTCCCCGAAGCAGCGGTGCGTCGCCACCTGCTCCTGCTCCGGCGCCATCTCCCCGCCGCTGTACGTCCGTTCCACGACGTACGTCATCGTCAGGTTCATCAGCGCCCGGTCATGGTTCTCGTTCCACCGCCGGCACAGGTACTCGGCGTAATACTGCCGGTACTCCGAATTGTCATCGTCGTACAGGTTCACAAGATACTTCCGCCACCGGGCCGACCCGTACGTGGACCACACATCGCCGGGTTTCCTGTACGACACCGGGCCCTCCCCCCGCATCACGTCGATCCGGGTCCCGTCCTCCAGCAGGCCGGCGACGACGTACCAGCCGTCGTACCGCATCGGGGACGGGGCGAACATGGTCCAGTGCGTCTCCAGCCGCACCGCCTCCCCCACGTTCTGCACCGGAAGCGGCAGGACGTCCCGGCCCTCCCCGACCTCGTACGACGTCGTCTGCACGTTCCACAGCAGCATGTAACACAGCCCGAACAACGCCACACCGAACACCGCGTACCGCGCCACCTGTTTCACGCGGGCGGGAACATCGGTGTCGCCGCGCGGCCCGGGCAGCGCCGCGATCCAGTCAGTCGGGACCCGCCGGTCACCTGCCATCTCCTGCAGCCGG
This sequence comes from Asbonarchaeaceae archaeon (SeqCode), assembly GCA_034190525.1. Taxonomy (GTDB): domain Archaea; phylum Nanohalarchaeota; class Nanosalinia; order Nanosalinales; family Nanohalalkaliarchaeaceae; genus JALIDP01. The sequence goes on from JAXINY010000074.1 coordinate 783, forward strand.
GGGAGGACACGGTCGAAGACCTGTGCGGGGTAGAACGGGATGAGCGTCGTGATCGCTATCAGGGGGAACAGGCCGACATGCATCGTAAGCCCGATCCCGGCCTGGACAGCAGCCATAGCAGTTGCCAGCCCTGTCCGCAGCCGGCCGGTGAACAGGAGCAGGCCTGGCGACAGCAGCCACAGCGCGAGCACGGCAAGGGACAGGACGGTCATAACACCGGAGAAATTTGACAGCAGGTCGCCGAAGACTGTCGTGAACTGGTCCAGCCGCATCACGTACGCGAGCCCCTCCCCCTGCGGCCAGATTGTCCCGCTCTGCTTCAGCAGCCCGTTGACAGAATACATGATGACAACGTTCAGCAGGAGGCCGAGCGTCCCCAGCGTCGCGACACTGTCCCGGTACCCGCCGCGCTGCACCGCGTCGACCGAATACCGTGCGCCGAGCGGGACGAACATCGCCCAGAACAGGGTCATCCGTATCAGGTCGTCGCCACCGTTCAGGACGAGCGGCATCCGGTTGTGCAGCGACATCCACATGAACCATGCTGCGGCGGTGACGATCCGTGTCCGGTAGCCGACGATGAGCAGCACCGCCAGCCCGAGCTGCACAAGGAACAGGAGGCTGACACCCCACGTCGTCCCCGTCATAAAATGTATCGAGATAGCCTCGGCCGGGAGGTAATTGGCGATCGCGACCGACCGCGGGAGCACGCCCATGTCGGTGTAGTGCGCGTACACGTTCTGGAACCGGAACAGGATGTCGAGAAGCAGGACCACGCCCAGCGAGATGCGGAAGATACCGAGGGCGCGGGCGTCGACGCTGATCCGCGGCCGGACCACGTTCCACAGCGTTGTCGTGAACGGTTTCATAGTTCTACTCCGCGGGACAGTGACCGGCTGTCAGGGGGACAAGGGGCAGGGTTACAGCACGCTGTCGTAGTCCAGCCAGTTGACCTGTGACTCCGCCGCCACCGACCATGCGATTCCGATCGCCTCCGC
>JAXINY010000017.1:0-1721 GCA_034190525.1 Asbonarchaeaceae archaeon (SeqCode)
GGTACGTCTCCATGGTCATCTGCGTCGCCGGCTCGGCGATGGACTGCGCGCCGACGACACCGACCGCCTCACCCGGTTCGAACCGCATCTGCTCGTACCGCTCCTTGAGTTCGTCCTCGTCGTCCCGGCCCTGGTACCGCTCTGGTAGCTCGTCGCTCATCGTCCCACCCTACACCAGCTCGCCCCGGTCCGACTTCTGCGGGTCGATGCCGTCCTCCCCGGGTTTGAACTGGATGATCGTGTCCTCGGCGTCGCGGACCGTGAAGTCGTAGTCCACGGTCAGGTCCTGGATGGCGTTGGAGACACGCCGGTACATGTATCCCGACGTCCTGGTCCGCAGCGACTGGTCCATCAGTCCCTCGCGGCCTGACATGATCTCGTAGAACATCTCCACAGGGTTCATGCCATCGTAGATGGAGGAGGACACGAAGCCCTTGGCCGCCGCACTCTTCTCACCCTTCTTGAAATGGGGCAGTGTCCGGTCCTTGAACCCGCGGTTGATGCGCTCACCACGGCTGGTCTCCTGCCCGAGCAGGCCGGACATGACCGCGATGTTGGTGAGCGAGCCGCGTGCACCGGACTCGGCCATGACGCGGGCCTCGTTCTGCGGGATGTCCTCCTTCACGATATCCTCGACGTCCGTGGATATCTCCCGAAGCGTCGCTGTTATCTTGTTCTCGAACGTCTCCTCCATGCTCTGCCCCGGCATCGGGTCGATGTCGCCGGCCTCGAACCGGTCCACGAGCTCGGCGGCGTCCTCCTCGCCCTCGGCGATGCGCTGCTCGATGCGCTCCTTCGCGTCGTCGGACACCTCGAGGTCGGCGGTGGAGATGGAGAAGCCGCGGCGCGTGATGTACTCCGTCCCGAGCTTTGTCACCTTGTTCAGGAAGTCGACCGCGTCCTCCTCGTCGGCCTGGAGCAGGATCTGGTTGATGAGCTCGCCGCCGTAGTCGCCGACGATGCCGTCGTCGATGATGCCGTCCACGATCTCGCCGTCCTCGACCTCGAACCCGTCCTGCTCGAAGGTCACGCCGTCGGGGACGAACAGGCTGACGAGCTCGTTCCCGCTGAAGCTGTCCTGGTCCGGCAGCTCCTTGTCGTACGCGCCGATGGCGGTCAGCATCTCGTACGCCTCGTCGGCCGCGATACCGTCCTCCTGCGACAGGAGGTACAGCCCCGATATCTGGTCCTGCATCATCCCGATGATGGGGCCGCCGAACTTCGGGCTCTTGATATGGTTCTGCACCTTCATCAGTTCGTCCGCCTCCGCCCGCGCCTCCTCGGTCTGCGGGATGTGCAGGTTCATCTCGTCGCCGTCGAAGTCGGCGTTGTACGGCGGGCACACGGCAAGGTTGAGGCGGAACGTGCGGTACGGCAGGACGCGCACCTCGTGCGCCATGATGGACATCCGGTGCAGCGACGGCTGCCGGTTGAACAGCACCGTGTCCTCGTCCTTGATATGCCGCTCGACCGTGTACCCCGGCGACAGCTCGTTCGCGATCTCCTCCTTGTTCGCCTCGTTGACCTTCTTCCGCTCCCCGTCCGGCCGCAGCACGTAGTTCGCCCCGGGGTGGGTGTCCGGCCCGTTGCCGACCCACTCCTTCACCTCCTCCAGGTTCTTGTCGTTCACCGTGACCGGGATGGTCAGCTCCTTGGCGATGATCTCCGGGACGCCGACCTCGTTGATACCGATGTTCGGGTCCGGCGAGATGACGGTCCGC
>JAXINY010000062.1:0-1694 GCA_034190525.1 Asbonarchaeaceae archaeon (SeqCode)
GGGGTGGTCCTCCTTGGGTGAGGTCATCGACGCCAACGGCATGATCCTCGGACGTCTCGCCTCCTACGCCGCGGAGCAGGTCAAGGGCGGGGAGGACGTGGACATCGTCAACGCGGAGCAGGCCGTCGTCTCGGGGACGGCGGAGGAAGTGTTCGACCGGTACCGGCAGCGGCGGGAGACCGGGAGCAAGGAGAGCGGTCCGACCTACCCGAAGGCGCCGGAGCGCATCGTCGCGCGGGCGGTGAGAGGGATGCTGCCGGACGGCAGCGACGGCAGAGAAGCCTTTAAGAGGTTGACGGCGTACAGGGGAAACCCGGAGGACCGGGAGACCGACGATATCGACGTGAAAACAGCGGACGATCTCCGGGGCCGCGAGTACGTGACGGTCCAGGAGATATCGGACAACATCTGAGGCGATGACGATGACCGTGAACACCATCGGACGGCGGAAGACGGCCAAGGCACGGGCCACGCTGCGGGACGGGGAGGGGAAGGTCCGGGTCAACAGGAAGCCGCTCGACCGGTTCTCGGAGATGGCGGCGCTGCGGATGAAGGAGCCGCTCCGCATCGCCGGAGATATGGTCGACGACGTCGATATCGAGGTGAACGTGAACGGCGGGGGGAAGATGGGGCAGGCCGAGGCCGCGCGGATGGCCATCGCAAGAGCGCTGGTGGAGTACGCGGACGACGACGAGCTGGAGGAGCGGATGCAGGAGTACGACCGGTACATGCTGGTGGAGGACTTCCGCCGGACCGAGACCCGGAAACCGTCCCAGTCCAGCAAGGGCGCCCGGCACAAGCAGCAGAAGAGCTATCGATAACATGATCGTACCGACACGGTGTTTCACCTGCGGCAAGGTCATCGCCGACCAGTGGGACGAGTTCGAGGAGCGTGCGAAGGACGGCAGCGAGCAGCCGAAGGCGGTGCTGGACGACCTCGGGCTCGACCGGTACTGCTGCAGGACCGTGTTCCTCTCCCACGTCGACATCCTCGACGAGGTCGCGGCGTTCAAGAAGGAGTGACCGTCCCCGCTCCCTTCCTCTCCACCTTATTTAAGGCAGAGGACGGGATAGAGAGGTATGGACGAGCTGAAGGAGTGGGCCGAGCAGCAGCTCGCCGACGGTGCGGACGAGAGCGACGTCCACGACGCGCTCGTCGACAGGGGTGTCGAGCCGCCGGTCGCGGACGAGCTGCTGGACGAGGTGGCCGGACGGGTCGACCACGGCGGTGCGCCGGCTGCCACGCTGACCGAGCGCTCCGCGGCACTCGCCGCAGGCCTCTCCTTCCTCACTGCCGGCATATACTTCCTGTACTGGTTCTACAGCACGTGGAACGACTTCAGCGACGGTGCCGCGCGGTGGCGGACCACGCTGACGACGCTCCTGCTGCTCGTTCCCGTCGTGAACATCTGGGTGATGTGGAAGCACGCCGCAGCGGCCGCGGCGGTGACGGGGGAGGGCAGCCCGATACTGGCGACCGCGCTGTACATCGTCTTCTTCCCTGCCGGCGTCTACATGGTGCAGTCGCACATCAACGCGGCGGCATGACCTCGAGAACTGTAATTGGCAGGGCCGGGAATCGAACGTCGAAACCTGCGGTTTCTCGGGTTCGAATCACCGGCTCCGGCATATCTCCGGTATGGCAGGGCCGGGAATCGAACCCGGGTCTGAACGCCCCCAGCGTCCAATGATAC
>JAXINY010000072.1:0-1631 GCA_034190525.1 Asbonarchaeaceae archaeon (SeqCode)
CGCCGCCGCCTTCCCACCGATGATCTCCATCAGCTGTGACACGGTCATGCGGGACGGGATGGCATGGGTGGACAGGATGATGTCGGGTGTGACGCCGTCCTCGGTGAACGGCATGTCCTCCTCCGGCACGATAAGCCCGATAACACCTTTCTGCCCGTGCCGGGTGGCGAACTTGTCACCCAGTTCCGGGATGCGTTCCTCCCGGAGCTTCGTCTTGATAAGCTTGTCGCCCTCCCCGGTCTCTGATATCAGCACCTTGTCGACGATACCGCCCTCGCCGTGCCGCACCGTCTTCGATGTCTCCCGTTTCGACGCCAGTCCCATCTTGACCTCCTCGTCGGAGCCGAGGAACTTCGGTGGTGACACTTTGCCGACCACGACGTCTCCCTCGTCCACTTCCGTCTCCGGGTTGACGACGCCGTCCTCGGACAGGTGGTTGTACGCCTCCTCGCTCTTGTAGCCGCGGACGTCCTTGTCCGGGATGGTGATCTCGTCCCGCTGCCCGCCCCAGTACGTTCGCGACTCTGTCGAGTAGGTGCGGAAGTAGTGGCTGCGCGCGATACCGCGCTCGATGGACGCCTTGTTCATGATAACAGCGTCCTCGATATTGTACCCGTCGAACGAGGAGATAGCGATGACCATGTTCTGCCCGATGGGGTGCTCCCCGATTGCGTCCTCCTCCGTCGCCGTCGTGACAATCGGCCGCTGCGGGTACGTCAACACGTTCGCGTTCGTGTCGTACCGTGTATGGAAGTTCTTCTCCGGGATACCGAGGCCCTGCCCGTTCATCTTCGCACCGTAGTTCACACGGTCACCCCGGTTGTGCTGCGGGTAGGGGACCAGTGACGCGGACAGGCCGTGCGTCAACGCCGGGTCGAGCTCCATGTGCGTGTGCTCGTCGGTCACGTCCTCACGTCCCAGCGCGATGTACGCCTCTTCCTCTTCTTCCGCGTCGATGTATTCAATAACGCCGTCCGCTTCAAGCTCGTCCAATGTGAGGTCGCCGTCCTGGAGCCGCCCAGCGTGCCGCTCTGTCAGCAGCGGTTCGCCGTCCTCGACCACGACGAGGGGCCGCCGCGTCCGCCCAGAATCAGTGTTGATCCAGATCTCGTCCTTGTCCTCTGCATAGTTCAGATTGACCTCGCCGTCGAGGTCGCCGTTCCGCCGCCGCTCCCTGAGCTCGTTGCGGAGCTCCTCCGGGTCGTCGTGCTGCCCGATCAGGTCGCCGTCGAGATATACGTCTGTCATTGTATCATTCCACCCCGAGGGAGGTGATCTCCTCCTTGAGTTCCTCGCGTTCCTCCTCACCGAGCCCGCTGGACACGTCGGCAGACAGCGCCAGGTGTTTCCGCAGCCCGATGTTCATCCCCTCCGGCGTCTTGATCGGTCCGAGCCGGCCCCAGTGCGTCGGATGCAGTTCGCGGGCCTCGAAGTGCTGCCGCTCGGATGATAGCGGGGAGATAACGTTGCGCAGGTGGGACAGTGTCTTCACACGGTTCCCGCGGTCAAGCCGCTGCGATACACCGCTGCGGCCGCCCACCCAGTTGCCAGTCGCCATCGCAGACATGATCTGCTTGGACAGTGTGTCCGCCACCACGGTGGACTGGAGCGACGGGATGCGTCCACGCTTC
>JAXINY010000099.1:0-1572 GCA_034190525.1 Asbonarchaeaceae archaeon (SeqCode)
AGGTCCGACTGGTACCGGACGACGTACGATGTCAGGGTGATGGACACCACCATCAGCGCCGTCACCAGGGAGAAGATGGCCTTGTCGATGTGGCCCATCTGCAGCCCGAGCAGTGCGAGCACCATCGAGAACTCGGACACCTGCGACAGGTTGATGCCGGTGAAGAAGGATGTCCGCTTCCCGTACCCGAACAGCGACACCATCAGCGTCACGAAGAACGGCTTGAGGATGAGGACCGCTGCCATGAGCACGATGAACGGGACGATGAGCCGGGAGAGGTGGGACAGGCTCACCAGCATCCCGAGGGAGACGAAGAAGATGGTGACGAAGAAGTCGCGCATCGACCGCGCGCGCTCCGCGATCTCGATGTTGTACGGGAAGGCGGTCAGCGCCATGCCGGCGAGGAACCCGCCGACCGCGGCGGAGAACCCTGACTCGACCGCCGCCCCCACGAACCCGAAGAGGACGGCGACAGAGCTCAGCAGCACCATCTCGTGCGAGTCCTCGATGAGCCGGAAGAAGTTCGGCATGATGTACTTGCTCAGCACCACCGCCAGCGCCAGCAACCCTGCCCCCTTTATCAGCGCGGTCAGCAGGATCTCGACGCTCGGGTTGTTGAGCGTTGACAGGATGGACAGGGACAGCACCACGATGATGTCCTGGATGAGCAGGATGCCGAGGATGATGCGGCCGTGCAGCGTGTCGAGGTCGCCGCGGTCCGCCAGCAGCTTCACCAGGACCGCGGTCGAGTTGAACGCGATGAACAGGCCGACGTAGATGGCCGGGAACCCGCCGAACCCGAGGAAGTACATGATGAAGAACCCGGTGGAGAACAGCACCAGCACCTCCGTCAATGCCGCGCCGAGCACGACGTTCCGCACCTCTTTCAGGCGGGACAGGTCCAGCTCGAGGCCGACCATGAACAGGAGGAACGCCACGCCCAGCTCGGCGAACATCCGGATGACCTCGGTGTTCCGGACGATGCCGAGGACGCTGGGGCCGATGAGGACGCCGGCCAGGATGTAGGCGCCGATGAGCGGCTGCCGCAGCAGCTTCGCCACGACGCCGAGCACCGTGGCGGCGATGATGATCATCCCGACGTCGAACAGGATGGTGGTCTCAGCCGTCATCCAGCACCGCCTCCACGTCGCCGCGTGTCACAGGGCCGTCACGGTGCACCGTTACATCGCCGTCGCTTATACTGATTACGGTGCTCGACGGCGATTCCTCGAGTTCACCGCCGTCAAGCACCGCGTCCACCGCGGCGCGCACCGACGGGTCGATGTCCGCCACGCGGTAGCTGGACGGCTCGCCGCTGATGTTCGCGCTCGTCGCCACCACCGGGACCGCGGCCGCCTGCGACAGGAGGCGCGCCGTCTCGCTGCCCGGGACGCGGAACGCGAACGCCTCGTTCAGCGCGTCCGGCACCGCGTCCGTCTTCTCCGCCACCAGGGTCAGCGGCCCCGGCATGAAGTGGTCGGCGACGCGCCGCTCCGCATCCGACAGCGTGCAGTATTGCTCCGCCATGGCGAGGTCGGCGACGATGGCGGTCAGCCCCTTGTCCCGCGGCCG
>JAXINY010000082.1:0-1549 GCA_034190525.1 Asbonarchaeaceae archaeon (SeqCode)
ACGGACGCGTTCCCCTGCACCTGCATGCAGCTCATCGTGAACGCTTCAAGGATGGACGGATTGACCTTGCCCGGCATGATCGAGCTGCCTTCCTCGACCGCCGGCCGCTCCACCTCCCCGATCCCGGCGACCGGGCCGGAGGACAGCAGCATCAGGTCGTCCGCCATCTTCTGCATGTCCCGCGTCAGGCTGTCCAGCGCGTCCGCCACCTGGACGAACGGGGTCATTGACTGCGTCCCGGCTATCGCATCATCCACAGGCTCGAGGTCGCGGCCGGTCACGTCCGCGAGTTCTTTGACCACGCGCTCCCGGAACTCCGGCGGCGTGTTAATCCCTGTACCGATGGCGTTCCCGCCCAGCCCTACCGTCCGCAGCTCCTGCAGCGCTGTTTCGATACGTTCCCGTCCCGCGCGGCAGTATTCCGCATAGGCCGCGAACTCCTGCCCGGCCGTGACCGGGACCGCGTCCTGCAGGTGGGTGCGGCCGACCTTGACAACATCGTCGAACTCGTCTGCCTTCGCCGCGAACACCTCCTCCAGCCGTTCCAGCTCGTCCAGCAGCACGTCCGCGTGCTCCACCGCGGCGAGCCGTGCCGCGGTCGGGACGACGTTGTTGGAGGACTGCCCCATGTTCACGTCGTCGTTCGGGTGCACGCGGTACTCGCCCAGATCGCCGCCGAGGAGTTCGGTGGCGCGGTTGGCGATGACCTCGTTCGCGTTCATATGCACCGGCGTCCCGGCACCGGCCTGGACCGGGTCGAGCACGAACTCGTCGTCGAACTCCCCCTGCTGTACTTCCTGCGATGCCTCGATTATCGCCTCCGCCTTCTCACCGTCCAGCAGGTCCAGGTCGTTGTTGGCCCGCGCTGCAGCCTCCTTGACCGCGCCGAGCGCGTGCACAAGCGCCGCGTCGACCGTGTCGCCGGTCAGCTGGAAGTTGTCGCGGGCACGAACCGTGAACGAGCCGTAGTACGCGTCCTCCGGCACCTCGACCTCGCCCAGTGAATCCTCCTCGTCGCGCGTCGCCATACCGTGCAGTGACCGGTACGGGCTTTTATCGGTTTCGCGGCGGGCAAGTTGTATAAGCCGGTCCCGGGAACAGTGGAGACATGGAGTACGAGACCGTTGATGTCGACGTGCTCATCATCGGTGCCGGCGGCGCCGGCGTCCGCACCGCCATCGAACTCGACGAGCACGGTGTCGACGACCAGCTTGTGCTGGGAAAGCGGGCGCACGGCGACGCGCACACGACCTGGGCCGCGGGCGGCATCAACGCCGCGCTGGGGAATCTGGACGAGGAGGACCGGTGGGAAATCCACGCCGCGGACACGCTGAAGGAGGGACATTTCATCAACCAGCCCGAGGCGGTCGAACTGCTGTGCAGGAACGTGCCGGACCGTGTGCTGGAGCTGCAGGACTGGGGGATGGACTTCAACCTGACGGACGACGGGGACATCGACCAGCGGTATTTCGGCGCGCAGGCGTACCGCCGCACGTGTTTCGTCGGCGACCACACCGGCGACGCACTGTTACAGACGCTCGTGGACGAG
>JAXINY010000038.1:0-1415 GCA_034190525.1 Asbonarchaeaceae archaeon (SeqCode)
CCGCGCATCTTCCGGATGGTGACCCCGCGCTGGAAGACGTTCCCCTTCTGCATGTAGTACAGCAGGATGATGCCGTCCACCGCGAACTCCTCCACCCCGAACCGGGAGATACCGGACTCCCCCTCCGCGATCTCCGAGATGGCGAACACCGTGGCGTCCAGCTCGGAGAACTTCTGGTTCAGCTCCATAATCTTCCGCCGGACCTCGAAGGAGTCCTCGTAGTACGACCCGAGGATGGTGAGCGAGTCGAGCACCAGCCGCTCCGCCCCGGTGTCACGGACGGCGCGGTCCATCTTCTGCATCAGGTCGTCGAAGCTGTACAGGTCCGGCCGGATGAAGTGGAGCTCCTCCGCCTCCTCGTGCTTCTCGAGGTCCCATCCGAGGAGGCGGGCGTTCCGCCGCACCTTCTCCAGCCGCTCGTCCAGCGACACGAACACGCCGGTCTCCCCCCGCTTCGCACCGTCAACGAGGAACTGGAGGCCGAGCGTGGACTTGCCGGTGCCGGCGCCGCCCGGGATGAGCACGAGGTTGTTCTTGGGGATCCCGCCATCGACGAGGTCGTCGAGCCCCGGCACACCGGTCGAGACACGTTCGATGCTCTCCTCGACCTCGACGTCCAGCTCCTCCCGCCCCCCGTCGCCGGTCCCGAGCTTCTCCTCGATGTCGTCCTTCATCGACCCGAAGTCGACGCTATCGGATGAACCGCTGTCCCCTGCTGCCTCCTCCCCGCCCCCGTCACCGTCCTGTTTCTCCTGCAGCGCGTCCCGCAGTTCCTCCGCGGACTGGTTCGCCTTGATGTCGTCGTACTGCTTCGCCCGCTCCTGCAGTTCACGGTAGGACAGGTCGCCGAGGTCGTCCGCCATGGGAGAGAGGTGGCATGGACGGCATAAAAACGCTTTGTTCACGTGCTATGGAAGTCTTCACAGAAGTGACGTGGGGTGGAATTACTACCACAGGAAGCGACGAGGGTGATTTCAGGGAACATAGTTAAAGCTGGAGAGAGATGCCGGTTACAGGTGGTGGATATGGTGGAGAAAGGACTGACAGAAGCCCTCGAAAATATCCGGGATACTGTCAGGGCCAGCCTAGGACACGATTTCTTCGAGGTCGACGTGCTGGATGCTGACGAGGAGGGAGGAGTGTGGACGGTCAGGGTGGTGATAAAACCGCTGTACCGGGATGAGACGATGTCGAAACAGTTCCGGATAGAAGGAGGAGATGTCACCGATGTCAGGGACCTGGAGCGCGTTGAAGCATAGGAACGTCGTGGTCGACACCGCCCCGCTGCTCTACCTGCTTCTGCATAATCTGGACGCTGTCTCGGCCTACGACGTTCACGGGATGGTTTCGTCCGTCAGCGGGCAGGAGTTCAGCCGGGAGAAGGCGGCGCTCCTGTCGCAGCGGCTGGCCGGGAC
>JAXINY010000002.1:0-1405 GCA_034190525.1 Asbonarchaeaceae archaeon (SeqCode)
TCGTGACCGTGGACGATCCATCGCGCATCGAGGGCAAGCGCGTGCTCGTGGTGGAGGACGGGCCGACCCTGACGCACGGCGGCACCACGTACGGCGCCGGCACCATCGCCGCGGAGAAGTACGGGGCCGCGGAGATCGTCGACCCGCATGCCAGCGCCACCGGCAGCCTCAAGGCGGTGCTGGACCGGTACGACCTTGAAGATGTGCTGCCGGCGATGGGGTACAGCGACGAGCAGCTCCGGGAGCTGGAGGAATCCATCAACACCGCGGACTGCGATGCCGTCGTCGCGGGGACGCCCATCGACCTGTCGAGCATCGTCGACGTCGACAGGCCGGTCGTCAACGTGTACTACCACATCGAGGAGAAGAACCTGTCGTTCTCGGACGTCATCGACCGGCACGCCGACGTGCTCGGGCTGTGACGCCGCGGCTTGCTCCCTTTAAGTTCCTCCGGGAGTAAGTGTATCCATGGACCTCGACCCGTACCGCCGCGTCCTCCTCCCGACGACGCGCGAGGAGAAGCTCATCACCGGGGCCAGCGGCGCCGAGGTAAAGGTCGACGATGGCAGCGGGGAGCGGTGGGTCATCGATGCGACATCGCAGGTCGGGACGAACCCGCTCGGCCACCGGAACGAGGAGATCCTGTCGGCGATGGAGGAGCTGCACTCGCGCGACGGGGAACCGCTGATGATCGCCGGGAACGACTTCTACCATGCATACCAGCGGGAGCTGGGCGAGACGTTCACGGAGATCTTTCCCGGCGACCAGTCGTACGGCGACGTGAAGGCGTACTACTGCAACTCGGGCAGCGAGGCCGTGGAGCGCGGCTGCCTGAAAGCCGCCCAGCTGTACCAGGGCGGGAACACGTACGTCGGGTTCTACAACGCGTTCCACGGCCGCACCTCGCTCGCGCTGTCCTGCAACTTCTCGAAGGCAGAGCAGACGGAAGGGTTCAACTCCCTGTTCCGCGCACTGCCCGCGCCGTACGCGGACAGGCGGTTCGACTGCGCAGAGTGTCTCTCGCGGCTGGAGGAGACCATCGAACGGGAGGGCCCGTCCAACATCAACGCCGTCATCGTGGAGCCGATCCAGGGCGAGGGCGGCTACATCGTCCCGGACGACGACTTCCTCCCCGGGGTGCGGCGTATCACCCGGGAGCACGGCGTCCCGCTGGTGATGGACGAGGTGCAGGCCTCGCTCCGCACCGGCGAGTGGTTCGCCTGCCAGAACTGGGACGTGGAGCCGGACATGATATCCGTGGCGAAGGCGTTCTCCGGCGGCGTCACCCCGTTCGGCGCCTCGCTGATAAAGGATGAATTCGCGACCACGGAGCACGGGAAGCACTCATCGACGTTCGGCGGCAACCCGCAGGACTGCTTCGCCGCCCTGAAGACCATCGAGATCA
>JAXINY010000070.1:0-1223 GCA_034190525.1 Asbonarchaeaceae archaeon (SeqCode)
CCCTGAGTGCAAAGAACAGGTTCTCCTTTCGCTCCCTGACCCGCCGCCAGTAGTAGGACAGCCACTCCGGCCCGTACGGCACGTACTCCCCGACACGGTACCCGTCCGCGGCGAGCTCCGCCGCGAGGTCGTCCCGCACCCCCATCAGGAACTGGAACGCGAACGCGTCCCGCGGCCGGCCGTACTCGGCCGCCAAATCCTGCGCGTGCGCGATGAGGTCCTCGTCGTGCGTCGCCACCGCGACGAACGCGTCGGTGTCGAACAGCACCTCCAGCAGCTCGCGGAAGTTCTCGTCGACCGCTGCACGGTCCTGGTACGCCACCGTGGGCGGCTCGTCGTACGCACCCTTCACAAGCCGGATGTCACCGTCCGCGGCGACGACGCGCTCCACGTCCTCGCGCGACCGCTTCAGGTAGGACTGGATGCACACGCCGACGTCGTCGAACTCCTCCAGCAGGTCGAGGTAGAGCTGGAGGGTCTCCTCCGTGTGGTCGGACGACTCCATGTCGATCCACACGTACCGGTCCCGCTCCGCCGCATGCTCCAGGATCGCGGCGATGTTGCCGCGGCAGAACTGTTCGTCGATCTCCAGGCCGAGATGGGTCGGCTTGATGGACAGCCCTGCGTCCAGCTCCTCCTCGTCCAGCCGGTCCAGCAGGTCGATGTACTCGTCCCGCGCCGCCTCCGCCACCTCGCGCTCCGCCACGTGCTCCCCGAGCAGGTCGATGTACGCCACGACGCCGTCCTCGTTGCGGTCGCGGACGTGTGCAACGGCGGACTCCACGGACTCGCCGGCGACGAACCGCCGAGCGAACGGCAGCAGGAGGCGGCGGATGACAGCCATGTATGCCGCTTTCCGCGGCCGCGGATAAACCTTGGCAATATATTTACGTCCGGCACCGCCATCACCGGGCATGGAGCAGAACCTGGGGGAGCGGGAGCGCCGCCTCCGCCTCGGTACCGGCATCGTGCTCGGCGTCGTCGCCGTGTCTGCCTACACCCGGCTCGGCAACGCCTACCTCGCCGCCGGACTCGGCGCCGCCTCCCTCGGCTTCATCGCCAACTACGTCACCTGCTTCTGCGGGACGAAGAAGGCGGTGAAAGCAGTTATGAAGCGGGTGCGCGGCGGGGACTGACAGGTCAGTCCTGCTTCTCGATGTACTGCTGGCCGCCTATGTAGTCGTGCAGCACCTCGGGGATGCGGACGCGGCCGTCCCCGGTCT
>JAXINY010000131.1:0-1207 GCA_034190525.1 Asbonarchaeaceae archaeon (SeqCode)
CGCAGTCCCAGAACTTCAGCGAACAGGTGTATCCGGGCGTTGACGCTCCATACAGGGATAACGTTCCCAGGGAACAGATTGCAGGAGAAGACGGCTGGTGGGCGGTTGTCAGAGACGAGAAGCTGGACGATCCCGCGCTACAACGAAGTCCTCTCTTCTACGGTTCAGAGAGGGTGGAGACGGAATCGGAGTACGACTTTCCTCGATGGCTCGGATACACCCTGAGCTACCACATCGGCAGCCAGCTTCTTGGAGAAGATGATATCGGAATCGAAGACTTTCCCCATCTAAGCCGGGATGATGTTGTGAGGGCGGGAGACGCGCTCTACGGCTGACTCACATCAACCCTTGCTTCTCCATCCGGGTGTCGGTCATCTGGTCGAAGCGTTCCCGTGCCTCGTCCTCCGGGATGCCCATCTCCTGGAGGAACTCCATCAGCATGTCCGTCTTCACGTTCTCCCTAATTTCTCGTTTCTTCGAGGTCTGGAGGAGGCCGGCGCGCTGGGCGAGCGGGTTGCCGCAGTCCGTGCAGAAGTCGTGGTCCGCCGCGTTGATCGTCTCGCAGGTGCCGCACCGGACCGGTTTCAGGTCCTCGACCACCGGTTCCGCACCGTTCTCATCCGTCTCCATGCCCTGTATCTCCCGGACCGCGTTCTCCAGGTCCTTCTTCGCCAGCCGCACATACGTCTCCGCGGTCTCCATCTGGTTCCAGCCGAAGTACTCCATGAGCTGGGCGGCGTTCATGCCCTGGGAGGCGAGCCACGTCGCCCGCCCCTTCCTGAAGTCGTGCGGGCTCAGGTCCTTCCCGACACCGCCCTTGTCGTCCACGTACTTCACCACGTCCAGCGCCTTTCTATACGATAGCTGCTTCTCGTATGCCTCGCCCTCCGCCGTGCTGGTGTTCTTGGCCACGAAGACGTAGGCGTTCGTGTCGTCCGCCTTCGGGTGCTTCTCCCGCCACTCCTTCAGCGCCGGCACACACTCACGCACGGGTACAATCCGCTCACCGGTCTTCGACTCCCGGAACCGGACCTCGGTCAGGTCCTGGTCGAAGTGCACGTCGCGCCACTCCAGGTTCAGCACCTCCCCGATCCGCCCGCCGGTATCCCACAGGGTGAACAACAGGGCGCGGTCGCGGGTGTTCCGGGCCGCCTTCAGCATCCGCCGCACGTCCTCCGGCGTCGGTAACTCGGCGGGATCGGTCTTC
>JAXINY010000111.1:0-1192 GCA_034190525.1 Asbonarchaeaceae archaeon (SeqCode)
ACGACCGCGAAGTCCTCGTCCTGCCCCACGACCTCGGCCTGCCGCGCGATCTGCAACGCGATCTCGTTGTGCGGCAATCCGCTGCCGGAGAAGATCGGGAGCTTCTGCCCCCGCACCAAGGTATTCATACCGTCGATCGCTGAAATCCCGGTCTGGATGAAGTCCTCCGGGAGTTCCCGTGAGTACGGGTTCATCGCCTCGCCGACGATGCTCCGCTCCTCGTCCGGCACGATCTCCGGGCCGCCGTCGATGGGCTCGCCGCGGCCGTTCAGGATGCGGCCGAGCAGATCCTCCGTGACCGGCATCTTCACGTTCTCCTCCAGGAACTTGACGGACGCGTCCCGGCCGAGGCCGCGGGTCTCCTCGTACACCTGGACCACGACCATGTCCTTCGACGTCTCCAGGACCTCGCCGCGCCGTTTCTCCCCGTCCGGCGTCTGGATCTCCACGATGTCGCCGTACGCCACGTTCTCCGTCTCCTCAAGGAAGAGGAGCGGGCCTTTGATATCCTCTACTGTCTGGTATTCTGCCTGGATGTCAGTCATGCCTGCCCACCTACCTGTGCGAAGTCCTCGTCCATCTGCTCACGGATATCGCTGATCAATGTTTCATAGTCCTCCTCGAACTTGATATCGGACACCATCTGCTTCGACTCCAGGTCCATCAGCTCGTCCAGTGTCGCGCCGCGTTCCATCGCTGCCTCGGCCTCGTCACCGAAGTCGAGGATGAGTCTGAGGATGTCCATCGTCTTCTCCGGGCTGCAGAACGTGTCGACCTCGTGGAACGCGTCCTGCTGCAGGAAGAACTCCTTCACCATCCGCGCCACCTCCAGGGTCAGTTGCTGCCGCTCCGGCAACGCGTCCTTCCCGACCAGCTGTACCGTTTCCTGTAACTGTTCGTCCTCCTGCAGTAAATCCCGTACCGCGCGGATGCGGTCGCCCCATTCCTCGTCGACCTCGTCCTCGAACCAGTCGTGCAGCAACGTGTCGTATTCGGAATATGAGTCGGTCCATGAGATGGCGGGGAAGTGTCGCTTGTTCGCCAGGTCCTTGTCCAACGCCCAGAACGTCTTGACCACACGCAGCGTGTTCTGCGTGACCGGTTCGGTGAAGTCGCCGCCCGGCGGGCTGACCGCGCCGATGACGGATACTGAGCCGGGTTCGTCGACGCCGAGCGGGTCGACCCGGCCGGC
>JAXINY010000071.1:0-1141 GCA_034190525.1 Asbonarchaeaceae archaeon (SeqCode)
CAACTGCTACGGCAGTTGTAAGGGCGGTGTCCTGACCAGGCTAGACCACGGACCCTGGTGCCGGGTGGCGGCTCCACGCTTTTATGCGCTACTCGTCGAAGAAGTGGGCCAGCCCGTCCGAGCTCCCGGTGAGCGCCGGGTCGACCGCCGGCTGCCCGCCCTGTTCGCGGATGCTGCCGCCGGTCCGGCCGACGCACTGGTACCGGTCGAACCCGCCCTGCCGCACCGGGTCGCGCGCGGCGATCACCGCTGCGTCGTCCGCGGCGAGCCGGCCGTACCCGTCCTCGTCGGTCACGATGCGGTCGTAGCTCTCCCGGCCGCCGATGGGCGCGTCCAGGTCGCCGTGCCCGTGGCGCGGCCGGACACCGACAACGTAGTCGTCCGTCGCCCCGACCTCGTCCCGGATCGCCGCTACCGCACCCTCGTCGTCGGCGAAGAACCTGTACGGGTGCGTGAGCACCAGGACGCCACCACCCCATGGATTCATTAGCTACCGAACGATAACGAACAAACCTTAAAAGCGGCGGTGTCAGACCTCCTCCGCCCGCACCGCGTCGAACACGCGCTCGCCGACGGTGTAGTACGGGTAGTACACCTGCTCCACCGCCCGCTGCTCGCCGCCGACCTCCGCGACCGCGTGCCGGGCCGCGGCGCCCTCGTCGATCTCCGCGTCGATGACCGTGCCCGCGTCCGGCGCCACCTGCTCCTGCTCCCGCACGAACCCGGGGAAGCCCGCGTACCGGTACGTGTCCCCGTCCACCGCCACCAGCCCGTGCTCCGCCAGCGCGTCCACCGCGGCCTCCAGCTCGCCGAGCGACGTGTCCAGCGCCTCCACCAGCTCCCCGCGGCTCCGCTCCCCGCGCTTCAGCAGCTCCAGGGCGTCGCCGGCGACGTCGTCCAGCCGCGGCTCCACGCCCTTCACCTCGCCGTCCGTCCCGTCCACCGCGACCATGCCCTCGCTCGTCTCCACGAGGTAGATGGGGTAGTACGCCGCCTCCGCCTCGCCCGCCTCCCGCTCCAGCTGCTCGAAGTCGAGCGATGCGGCGATGCACGGGATGCGGTCCGGCGTCCCCCCTGCCTCGTCTGCGCCCGTGTCGCTGTCATCCGCCGGCTGCGGTGCGTCTCCTGCATCCGCCGGGCC
>JAXINY010000041.1:0-1131 GCA_034190525.1 Asbonarchaeaceae archaeon (SeqCode)
GACTGGAAGCGGAGGGCATCACTGAACCCACAGAGGTGCAGGAGCAGTCCATCCCGCTCGTCCTCGACGGCGAGGACGTCATGGTGGAGTCGGAGACCGGGTCCGGGAAGACGTTCGCGTTCTCCCTCCCCATCATCGAGACCGTCGCGGGCGACGCGACGCAGGCGCTCGTGCTCTCCCCGACCCGCGAACTCGCCAAGCAGATATCTGCGGAGATAGAGAAGGTTGCGGACGAGACGACCGAGACCGTCACCATCTACGGCGGCGTGTCGTACGACCCGCAGATCGAGGGGGCGAAGACCGCGAACATCGTGGTCGGGACGCCGGGCCGGGTGCTCGACCTGCTGAAGCAGGGGAAGCTGGAGGTCGGCAGCATCCGGTACTTCGTGCTGGACGAGGCCGACCGGATGATGGACATGGGGTTCCAGGACGAGCTCGAGGCCATCATGGAGTTCTGCCCCGACGAGCGGCAGAACCTGCTGTTCGGAGCCACCATCCCCCGCGACCTGACAGAGTTATGTGACAAGTACGGCATCGACCCGGAGATCGTGCGCATCAAGAAGACCGAGCACACCCGCAACCTGCAGGAGAAGTACATCGACGTCAAGCCGGACCGGAAGCTGTCCGTGCTCGTGACGCTGCTGGAGGAGCGGGACCGCGACCTGTCCCTCGTGTTCTGCCGCACCAAGGACACGACGCGGTGGCTGGCGGACAAGCTGCGGACGAACGGCATCGACGCCCAGGAGCTGAACGGGGACATGAGCCAGCACCAGCGCGAGGAGCTGGTGGACGAGTTCAAGCAGAAGAACGTGCACGTCATCGTCGCGACCGACGTCGCGGCACGCGGCCTCCACATCGACGACATCTCCCACGTGTTCAACTACGACGTTCCAGACACCGCGGACACGTACACGCACCGCATCGGCCGGGCGGGGCGGCAGGGCCGCGAGGGCGAGGCCATCACCATCCTGGAGAAGGACGACCACCACAAGTTCCGGAAGATCACCCGGGTCCACACCGACATCGAGAAGATGGACCGGGACGCGCTGGACGTGCGGGACGCGAAGCTGTAGCGTGACTGCGCTGTGAATGACTTCTCATGAGGCGGGGCCGAAGGCCCCGCATCCCGCG
>JAXINY010000088.1:0-1005 GCA_034190525.1 Asbonarchaeaceae archaeon (SeqCode)
GCCGTGCTGTACTGCTTCTCACCCTTGTTGCAGCGATGGCTGTAGCGGCCGCGGCTGCACCGATCCAGCTGGAGAACGACCGTATCGTGATGGAGAACGGGAATATCACGTCGCTCGGGTTCCTGAACCCGGGAAACCAGGACGTCAAGGTCCGCGGCAACCTGGAGCTGGACCAGCGCAACATCTCCACCTGCGCGTTCATCAACGGGACGAAGTGCTCGAACCTCGGCGCGTCCAACGTGCAGGACACGTACGTGGACGAGTCCGGTGACACGGTGACGGGCGAGCTGAACATGTCGTGGAACAACATCACGGATATCGGGGCGGACGGGATCACCATCGCGGACGGGCAGGGCGACCTGGACCTGGAGGGGAACCGCCTGGAGGACCTCGGCACGTACGATTCGAGCGACGACGCGATGGCGCGGACGGACATCCTGTCGGAGTTCGTGGACTCGGCCGGTGACACGATGTCGGGCGACCTGGACCTGGCCGGCCACGACCTGCAGAACGTGGACAACATCGGGAACGGGACGGACGCGGTCGCGTTCACGTCGAACGTGGACATGCAGAACAACAATATCGCGAATTTCTTCGGCAGCGCGTGTCCCAGCGGCCAGGCGGTGCAGGACATCGGGGCGTCGGGGGCGTACACCTGTGTCAGCCTGTCGTCGGACGTGTCGGACACGTTCGTGAACGAGTCGGGCGATACGATGACGGGCGACCTGGACATGTCAGGCAACGACATCAACAACATCAAGTCGCTGAGCGGGGACTCGGCGGCGATAGCGGTGAACAACCGGTTCGACATGAGCAACAACCGGATTGAGAACGTGCAGACTGCGGATTCGACGGACGACGTGATGACGAAGAACGACATCCAGTCCTCGTTTGTGGACATCGGCGGCGACACGATGACGGGCGATTTGAAGCTGGATGGGCATAACCTTGTGAACGTGGATGCGCTGAGTAACGGGACGGCGCGGACGCTGGAGATCGGGAGCG
>JAXINY010000098.1:0-1005 GCA_034190525.1 Asbonarchaeaceae archaeon (SeqCode)
GCCGTGCTGTACTGCTTCTCACCCTTGTTGCAGCGATGGCTGTAGCGGCCGCGGCGGCACCGATCCAGCTGGAGAACGACCGTATCGTGATGGAGAACGGGAACATCACGTCGCTCGCGTTCCTGAACCCGGGGAACCAGGATGTCAAGGTCCGCGGCAACCTGGAGCTCGGCCAGCGCAACATCTCCACCTGCGCCTTCATCAACGGGACCAAGTGTTCGAACCTCGGCGCGTCCAACGTGCAGGACACGTACATCGACGAGTCCGGGGATACGATGACGGGCGAGCTGAACATGTCATGGAACAATATCACAGATATCGGGGCGGACGGGATCACCATCGCGGACGGGCAGGGCGACCTGGACCTGGAGGGGAACCGCCTGGAGGACCTCGGCACGTACGATTCGAGCGACGACGCGATGGCGCGGACGGACATCCTGTCGGAGTTCGTGGACTCGGCCGGTGACACGATGTCGGGCGACCTGGACCTGGCCGGCCACGACCTGCAGAACGTGGACAACATCGGGAACGGGACGGACGCGATCGATGTCACGTCCAACCTCGACCTGGAGAACAACAACATCCAGAACTTCTTCGGCAGTCCGTGCGGGTCGGGGCAGGCGGTGCAGGACATCGGTGACGCGGGCGGGTTCACCTGTGTCGACCTGTCGTCGGACGTGTCGGATACGTTCGTGAACGAGTCCGGTGACACGATGTCGGGCGACCTGGACATGGGCGGGAACGACATCGACAACATCAAGTCGTTCACCGGTGACTCGGCGGCGATCGCGGTGAACAACAAATTCGATATGAGCAACAACCGGATCGAGAACCTGCAGACGGCGGACTCGACGGACGACGTGATGACGAAGAACGACATCCAGTCCAGTTTCGTGGATATCGGCGGGGATACGATGACGGGCGACCTGAAGCTCGGCGGCTACAACCTGGTGAACGTGGATGCGCTGAGTAACGGGACGGCGCGGACGCTGGAGATCGGGAGCG